>DATGHB010000090.1:0-7201 GCA_035308265.1 Roseiarcus sp. | reverse complement strand
GTCGGGGGCGTCACTGGCGTCGTGCTCGCCAACGCCGCCGTCACCCGCTATCTGCACGACACCTACTATGTCGTTGCGCACTTCCACTACGTCATGTCGCTCGGCGCGGTGTTCGCGATTTTTGCCGGGTTCTACTACTGGTTCCCGAAGATGACCGGCTACCTTTATGACGAGAGGCTGGCGAAGTGGCATTTCTGGGCGATGTTCGTGGGAGCCAATGTCACGTTTTTCCCCCAGCATTTCCTCGGTTTCCAAGGGATGCCGCGTCGCGTCGTCGACTACACTCAAGCCTACGCGTTCTGGAATTTCGTGTCGTCGATCGGCGCCTATATTTCAGGGGCGGGCACCATCCTGTTCATCTACCTCATCTACGAAGCCTTCAAGGCCAGGCGCCCGGCGCCCGCGAACCCCTGGGGGCCGGGCGCCACGACGCTCGAATGGCAGGTACCGTCTCCGGCGCCGTTCCATACCTGGGAAACGCCGCCGCAGATTTTCGGCGACGACGAGGCTCACGCGCCGGCGATCGTGGGGCATGGGAGCCCGGCGTGACGGCTAAAGGCGGCGACCACGACGGCACGACCGTATCGGTTAGCGGCCGCGCGAGGCGCAACAATCGGCTGATCGGCGTCGGCGGCGCGACGCTGGCGGTGACCATGATCGCCCTCACCTACGGCGCGGCGCCGTTCTATTCCGCCTTCTGCCACGCGACCGGATACGAGGGCACGCCCCAGCAGGTGAAGGCCAACACCGACGGGGAAGGCCATCGGATTCTCAGGGTAGGATTCGACGCCAATGTCGCGCCGGGCCTCGACTGGAGCTTCGAGCCGGAGAGCGAGCAGGTGAGATTGCGCACCGGCAAGACCACGACGGTCTTCTTCCGGGTGCGCAACCTGAGCGACAGCCCCGCCGACGCGCGCGCCACTTTCAACGTGACGCCTGAGGTTTCCGGCGGCTATTTCGACAAGATCTCCTGCTTCTGCTTCTCGGTCCAGCATCTCGGCCCCCATGAGAGCGCCGAATGGCCGGTGGTCTTCTTCCTCGACCCGGCGCTCGAGAAGGACGAGTCGATGGCCCGGGTCGATTCGATCACGCTTTCTTACACGCTGTTCGCCCAGCCGCCCGAAAAGCCTCAGCCGCGGCGCTCGGCCGATCGGGCCGGGCAGGCGGGATGATCATGAACTGGAGCCTACGATGACGGACGCCGCGATTCCGGACCGGCCGGGATTTCATCTCGTCGAGCCGAGCCCCTGGCCGGTCGTTGGCGCGTTTTTCGCGTTTCTCTCGGCCTTTGGGCTCATCTGGACGATGCACCACGCGGGTTTGGGCCCGCCGCTTCTGACCATCGGCGTCGCGGGCATCCTGTTCACCATGGCCGGGTGGTGGCGCGATGTCGTCAGCGAGGCTCAAGGCGGCTACCACAATCTCCTTGTCCGCCATGGCCTGACCATTGGCATGATTCTGTTCATCGCCTCCGAGGTGATGTTCTTCGTCGCCTGGTTCTGGGCGTTCTTCTGGTCGTCCCTCAATCCCGCCGACCCGCAGACCACCGGCCTCCTTGCTTTCAGCGGCGGCATGTGGCCCCCGAAGGGCACCGAGGTGATGGACCCGCTCAAGCTGCCGCTGATGAATACGTTCGTGCTGTTGACATCGAGCGCGGCGGTCAACGTCGCTCACGATTATTTGCGCGAGGGGAACCGTCCGAAGTTCAAGAATTTTCTGGCGCTCGGGATCGCGCTGGGGGTGCTGTTCGTCTTCACCCAAGCTTATGAATACATCCACGCGCCGTTCGACTTCAAGAACACGATCTACGGCGCGACCTTCTTCATGGCCACCGGCTTTCACGGCGCGCATGTCATCATCGGCGTGATTTTCCTGTCCACCTGCCTGTTGCGCGCCTGGCTCGGCCAGTTCACTCCGCGCCACCATGTCGGGTTCCAGTTCGCCGCCTGGTACTGGCATTTCGTCGACGTCGTCTGGCTGTTCCTGTTCAGCTGCATCTACCTCTGGGGATCGTGGGGCGCGCATTTCGAGGGCGTGACCGGATAGGTCCGGGGTTTCCCGCGAGGGCGCCCCGATGACCGAGCCGCTCGAAAACGTTCGGGCCGGGATGACCGGCCGGCACGAGGTCCTGGTCACGCGCGAAGTCACGGTCGGCGCCCATGTCGACGGCATGCCGTTCGTCTTTGGCACCCCGATGATGATCCTGGCGATGGAAATGGCTTCCGGCGCGGCGGTGGCGGCGCATTTGCCCGCGGGCTGGGCGACCGTGGGCAGCGAGGTCAATATCCGTCATCTCGCGCCGACGCCGGTCGGGCGAACCGTGACGGCGACCGCGCGTGTCCTCGAAGTTTCCGGCCGCGGCCTGCTGTTCGCGGTCGAGGCGCATGACGGCGTTCGCAAGGTCGGCGAGGGGACCCACCGCCGCGGCGCGGTCAATCTGGAGAGCTTCGCCAGGCGCATCGAGGCCGGTTAAAACCCGCGCGCTGGCGAACCGGCGAGGAGAGGGAGGCCCCATGCTGAAGCGGGCGCCGGACGCGCCGGCTGAGACGGTTGCGCTCAGCGCCAGCGGCGCGGTCACGGCTCAGGAGGTCGAGGCCGCGATTGGCGCGGCCTTAGGGGAGGCGGCGACCGGCCTCGTCATTGTCATCGAGCCGGACTTCGACGGCGATTTCGCCGAACTCGCGCGCGGCCTCGCCAGCGCCGCGCTCGCTCACAGGGCGCTGGTCAAGCTCGCCGTGGTCATCGATCCCGATGAGATGGATGGACCCCGGCTCAACAGCTTCGAGGCTTCCCCGGTCCCCATTCGCCAATTCGCCCGCGCCGACATGAACAGCGCGCTCGAATGGGCGGCGGCGGCCCGGCGCGGGGAGTAGCGGCGGACAGGCCAATGTGAAAGCGCCTTACGGCTTGAGGCGCCAGCCGGTGCGGAAAATCCAGGTCAGAATGGCCAGGCACAGGGCAATGAACAGGATGGTGAACCCGAGGCTCGCCGCGACGCTGACGTCGCCCTGGCCATAAAAACTCCAGCGGAAGCCGCTGATCAGATAGACCACCGGATTGAACAGGCTGACGGCGCGCCAGAATGGCGGCAGCATGTCGATCGAATAGAAGGCGCCGCCGAGGAAGGTGAGCGGCGTCACCACCAGCGCGGGAATGACCGCGAGCTGTTCGAAAGTCTTGGCCCAAATGCCGATGATGAAGCCGAACAGGCTGAAGGCGATCGCGGTCAGCGCGAGGAAGGCGATCATCCAGAGCGGGTGGTCGATCCTGACCGGCGTGAGCAGCGCGGCGGTCAGGAGAATGATGAGACCGATGGCGATCGACTTGGTCGCCGCGGCCCCGACATAGGCTGAAACCGCCTCGATCGGCGACAACGGCGCCGAGAGGAGTTCGTAGATCGTGCCTGTGAATTTGGGAAAATAGACGCCGATCGAGGCGTTGGAGATGCTCTGCGTCAGAAGCGAGAGCATCATCAGGCCGGGCACGATGAACGCGCCGTAACTGACCCCGCTCACTTCACGGATGCGCCCGCCGATCGCCGCCCCGAACACGACGAAATAGAGCGCGGTGGTGATCACCGGCGTCGCCACGCTCTGCAGGATGGTGCGCTGCGTGCGCTGAAGCTCGGCGCGGTAGATCGCCCACACGCCGGAGAGATTGACCGCCCGCGTATGCCTCACGCCGCCCGTCCCACCAGATCGACGAAGATGTCCTCGAGCGTGCTCGCGCTGGTGTCGAGGTCCTTGAAATCGATCCCGATCTCGGTCAGGCGCCGCAAAAGCGTGGGAACGCCGGTGTCCTCCGCCGACGCGTCGAAGCGATAGGAGAGGCGCTGCCCGTCGTCCTCGAGTTCGAGCGGCCAGCCGGCCAGTTCCTTGGGCAGCGCCGGCAGCGGCCTCTGCAGCATGAGCGTCAGGCGCCGCTTGCCAAGCTTGCGCATCAGCGCATTCTTCTCTTCCACCAGCACGATCTTCCCGTGGTTGATAACACCGACGCGGTCGGCCATCTCCTCCGCCTCCTCGATATAATGGGTGGTGAGAATGACGGTGACGCCCTGATCGCGCAGCCGCCTGACCAGCGCCCACATGTCCCGCCGCAGGTTGACGTCGACGCCGGCGGTCGGCTCGTCGAGGAACAGCACATCGGGCTCGTGGCTGAGCGCCTTGGCGATCATCACCCGTCGCTTCATGCCGCCCGAGAGCTCGACGATCCGGGTGTCGCGCTTCTCCCACAGCGAAAGGTCGCGGAGCAAGCGTTCGAGGAACGCCGGATCGGGCGGCCGCCCGAACAGCCCGCGGCTGAAGGTCACCGTTCTCCGAACGGTGGTGAAGATGTCGAGCGCCATCTCCTGCGGCACCAGGCCGACCATTCGCCGCGTGGCGCGATAGTCGCGAACGACGTCATGACCGTCGATGAGGATCCGCCCCGCGGTCATCGTGACCGCGCCGCAGACGACCCCGATCAGCGTGGTCTTGCCGGCGCCGTTGGGGCCAAGAAGAGCGAAAATCTCGCCCCTGGCGATTTCCAGATCGACCGCGTCGAGCGCGACTAGGCCCGACGTGTAGCGCTTGGTCAGGGCGGCGATCGATATCATCGGCGACATCGCCGCTCCTCTCCACAAGGCGCGCTGCAGAGGCGCGCCCGGAGCGGGCGGCGCCGGGCGCAGCCGCCGACCGGGCCGCAAACCTACATGTAGGCGCACGAGCCCCGCCCGTCACCTCCGGGCGCAAACGGCTCGAGAAGGGAAGCCTCCATTTGCAGGGGGCAAGCGCAGGCGCCGCTTCGATCGAAAGGCCGCCCAAGAGCCTTGTCCCGGCGCCGACCGCCCCGGGATCTAGGTCCGCCAAAACCGTCGGCGGCCTCAGAAGTCCATCGGCACGAAGAAGCAGTAGACCCCGGACTGGCTTCCGCCGCCGTCGTCCCGGTAGAAAATCCAGTAGTCGCCATCCTGGCTTGGCAGCGCCTGGTTGACGGGGATCCGGCGGACATAGCCGTCGACCTGGTAATAGCCGTCGGCCACCCGGTGGACCTGGTCGGGGCGCAGGTGATGGGCGTCGGCCGGTCCGCAGCACGAAGCTTTCACCCAATCGGGAACAGGTTTCCCATCCGACCAATAGTCATGCGCCTCCGCGCTGCTCGCGGAGAGCGCCAACACTAGCGCCAGGATTCGAGCAATCATCTCAGTTCCCCTTGCGGGTTTCTAAGTTGGAGTGATGCCGAACCCCTGGGAGTCTTCCTCCTTTCGACTCAAACCTACGCTGAACTCTTTGTCAGCAATTCTCATGCCACCGAATCAACTCACCCATGTAATGCTGCCGCCGGGACGTTCCAGTGGCAAGGGGGACTTCACAACAAATGTGAGGGGTTTCCCCCGGATTCCATCGGTGTGGCGCAAAGGTAGGCGCCACAATGCGCAACCCGGCGCGCCCGCGGAATGTTCCCAGAGCCTTCGATCGGCGGGCGCCGCGCCTGGCCGCGGGCTTGTCGCGACTCAGCCTCAGGTCTAACCCGGCCTCATGGCCAAGCCTGTTCCGCCGCCCCCCGCGCCCCCGCCGGTCCCGATCGAGGTCAACCTGCGCGAGGCGCTGGAGGAGCGCTATCTCGCCTATGCGTTGTCCACCATCATGGGCCGGGCGCTTCCGGACGCCCGCGACGGGCTGAAACCCGTTCATCGCCGCATCCTCTACGGCATGCATATTCTCAAGCTCGACCCCGGCTCGGCCTTCAAGAAATGCGCCAAGATCGTCGGCGACGTGATGGGGTCGTTCCATCCCCACGGCGACCAGGCGATCTACGAGGCGTTGGTGCGCCTCGCCCAGGACTTCGCCTCCCGCTATCCCTTGATCGAGGGGCAGGGCAATTTCGGCAACATCGACGGCGACAACGCCGCGGCCTACCGCTACACCGAGGCGCGCCTGACCGACGTCGCGCGCCTCATCATGGAGGGTGTCGAGGAAGATTCGGTCGACTGGCGCGACAATTATTCCGGCGACACGAAGGAGCCGATCGTCATGCCGTCGGCCGTGCCGAACCTGCTCGCTAATGGCGCGCAGGGGATCGCGGTCGGCATGGCGACATCGATTCCGCCCCATAACATCGCCGAACTCTGCGACGCCGCGCTCCATCTCATCCAGGAGCCCAAGGCGGACGCCGCCTCGCTCATGGACTTTGTCAAGGGGCCGGATTTCCCGACCGGCGGCGTCGTCATCGACGGCAAGTCCGCGATCGCCGAAACCTATCGCTCCGGCCGCGGCGCCTTCCGGGTGCGGGCGCGCTGGACGAAGGAGGATTTGGGCCGCGGCGGCTGGGTCGCGGTGGTCAGCGAAATTCCCTATGGCGTGCAGAAGTCGCGGCTGATCGAGCAGATCGCCAATCTCCTCAACGAGCGCAAGCTCCCGCTGCTCGCCGACGTGCGCGACGAATCGACCGAGGACGTGCGCATCGTGCTCGAGCCGCGCAGTCGCACGGTCGAGCCGGAAACGCTGATGGAATCCCTGTTCAGGCTGAGCGAGCTCGAATCCCGGGTCTCGGTCAACATGAACGTGCTCGTCGACGGCGTGACCCCCAAGGTCGTTTCGCTGGGCGAGGCGCTGCGACAGTGGCTCGATCATCGCCGCAACGTTCTGGTGCGCCGCTCGCGCCACCGGCTCGCGGCGATCGACAGGCGGCTCGAACTCACCGCCGGGATGATCGTCGTCTTTCTCAATCTCGACGAGGTCATCCGCATCATTCGCGAGGACGAGGAGCCGAAGGAGCGCCTCAAGCTCCGCTTCAGCCTCACCGAGCCGCAGGCCGTCTACATCCTCGACACCCGCTTGCGCAGCCTGCGCCGCCTCGAGGAAATGGCGCTGCGCAAAGAGCAGGACGATCTGACCAAGGAGAAGGCCTCGATCGAGGCGCTGCTCGCCAGCGAGAAAAAGCAGTGGCGGATGATCGCGATCGAGATCGGCGAGGTGAGAAAGAAGTTCGGGCCCGACACCGCGCTCGGCCGGCGGCGCACCAGCTTCGAGGCCGCGCCGGATGTTGTCGTCGCCGATCTCGCCCAGGCGATGATCGAGCGCGAGCCCCTGACCATCGTGGTGTCCGAGAAGGGCTGGATAAGGGCGCTGAAAGGCCAGGTCGCCGATCTTTCGACCGCCGCCTTCAAGGGCGACGATGGATTGAAAACCTCGTTCTTCGCCGAGACGACCTCGAAAATTCT
>DATGHB010000089.1:0-2778 GCA_035308265.1 Roseiarcus sp. | reverse complement strand
CTGATGACGCTCGAGCTTTACGCCAAGGCGTCGGGCTTCTCGTTCCTGCCGTCCCAGTTCTGGGCGGCGATGCCCTATATCGCGGCGGTCATCGCGCTTGCGGTCATTTCCGCCCGCGAGGTCGCCGGGAGCGAGGCGCCGGCCTGCCTCGGCCGGCCTTTCCTGCCCAACGCTTGAATCGACGGCGAAATCATGAGGGAGAAGACAAACATGATCACCAGACGCAATCTCATCAGGACCGCCGCCGCAGGGCTGACGATCCCTGCCTTGGCGCGCAGCGGCCTCGCCGCCGAGCCGCTCAAGGTCGGGTTCGTCTATCTCGGCGCGATCGGCGACTACGGCTGGACGTGGTCGCACGAACAGGGACGCAAGGCTCTGGACGCGGCGCTCAAAGGTCAGGTCGCCACCAGCTACGTCGAAAACGTCAAGGAAGACGCGAGCGCGGTTCCGGTGATGAAGGACCTCGCCCAGCAGGGCAACAAGCTGATCTTCACCACCTCCTACGGCTACATGGACCAGACGCTCGAGGCGGCCAAGCAGTTCCCCGCCGTCATGTGGGAACATTGCACCGGCTACAAGCACGCCGACAATGTCGGCACCTACAATTCGCGCTTCTATCAGGGCCGCGCAGTCATCGGCACGATCGCCGGAATGATGACCAAGACGAACACGATCGGGTTTGTCGGCTCGTTCAAGATCCCGGAAGTGGTGATGGGGGTGAACGCCTTCACCCTTGCGGCCCAGGCGGTCAATCCGAAGATCGCCACCAAGCTCGTGATGATCGACACCTGGTTCGACCCCGCCAAGGAGGCGGCGGCGGCCGAGACGCTGGCCAATCTCGGCTGCGACGTGATCGCCCAGCACGTCGATAGTCCCGCGGTGCTGCAGGTCTGCGAGAAGCGCAAGATCTACGGGTTCGGCTATGGCGCCGACATGTCGCGCTTTGCCCCCAAGGCGCATCTGACAGCGAGCCTCGACCTCTGGGGCCCCTATTACATCAGCCGCGCCAAGGCGATGCTCGACGGCGCGTGGAAGCCGGACGACGCATGGTGGGGCATGAAGGAGGGAATGCTGGGCATGGCGCCCTACAGTAAGGCGGTGCCGGAAAACGTGCGCGCCGCCGCCGACAAGATCGTCGCCGAGACCAAGGCCGGAACCTACGAGGTCTTCACCGGCCCGATTTCCGATCAGACCGGCAAGGAGCGCGTCCCCAAGGGCGAGCGCATGGCGGACAAGGACATGCTGGTGATGGACTGGTACGCCAAGGGCATCCAGAGCTAAAAGCTTCTGTTCCCTCTCCCCGTCAAGACGGGGAGAGGGTCAGGGTGAGGGGCGGGCCATGCGCGGACTACGCCTGCATGAAGCGCGCCGAGCTCGCGGGCTGCGCAGGGACCAGACCGAGGCTGAACGCCAGCTTTGGCGGCAACTTCGAAACCGCCTTCTCGGCGGGTTCAAGTTCGCTCGGCAGGAGCCGATTGGTCCCTATTTCGCTGACTTCGTTTGCCGCGAGGAAAAACTTGTCGTCGAGGTCGACGGCGCGACCCATTCGACCGACGATGAGCGCTGTCGCGATGCGAAGCGAGAACAGGCCTTGCGCGATCGAGGCTACCGGGTGGCTCGCTTCCACAATGACGAAGTCTACCGCAACATCGAGGGGGTCCTGGACACGATCCTGGCGGCGCTGGAGCGGCGACAAACGTTGTGACGCCCTTGCGGCCAATCTCCCACGCCCCTCACCCCAACCCTCTCCCCGCTTCAGCGGGGAGAGGGGGGTCGCGCGTCATTCCCTCTTCCCGTCTCGACGGGGAGAGGGTTAGGGTGAGGGGCCGGATCAGGGCGGGACGATGCGTAGCAAAGGGAGAGAAATGTGAGTCTTGTCACCCGCCGTAGTTTCATATCCGCCACCGCCGCGGGCCTGGCGGCGCCGGCGCTGTTGCGCAACGCGCGCGCCGCCGAGCCGCTCAAGGTCGGCCTCGTCTATCTCGGACCGATCGGCGACTGGGGCTGGACGTGGGCGCATGAGCGGGGCCGCAAGGCGATGGTCGACGCCCTTAAAGGCCAGGTCGTCGCCGACTATGTCGAGAACGTGAAGGAGGACGCGAGCGCAACCCCGATCCTCAAGGACCTCGCGCAAAGCGGCCACAAGCTCATCTTCGCGACCACCTTCGGCTACATGGACCAGACGGTCGAAGCCGCCAAGCAGTTTCCGAATGTGATGTTCGAGCACTGCACCGGCTACAAGCACCTCCCCAACCTCGGGACCTACAATACCCGCTTCCACCAGGGCCGGGCGGTCGAAGGCGCGATCGCCGGAATGATGTCGAAGACCAGCTCGATCGGCTATCTCGGCTCCTACAAGGTGCCGGAAGTGGTTCTGGGCGTGAACGCCTTCACCCTCGCCGCGCAGGCCGTGAACCCCAAGGTCACGACCCGTCTCATCATGATCGATTCGTGGTTCGATCCGGCCAAGGAAGCCGCCGCGGTGCAGACGCTGGCCAATCTCGGCTGCGATGTCGTCGTCCAGCACACCGACAGTCCCGCCGGCCTTCAGGCTGCCGAAGCGCGCAAGGTCTGGTGCTTCGGCAACGCCGCCGACATGTCGCGCTTCGCGCCGAAGATGCAATTGACCGCGATCGAGAACATCTGGGGGCCCTATTACATCTCGCGCGCCAAGGCGATGCTCGACGGGACGTGGAAGTCCGACAACGCCTGGTGGGGCATGAAGGAAGGCGCCCTCGTGATGGCGCCCTACAACAAGGCGACGCCCGAGCCCGTCAA
>DATGHB010000088.1:0-6356 GCA_035308265.1 Roseiarcus sp. | reverse complement strand
CGCGACAGCGCGGATCACGCGACTGGAATCGCCGCGCGCGACGGGCGCCCCAGGCGGCAACCCCGAGACCGGCGAACCCTGCGAGCGCCATGATCCAGGTGGAAGGTTCGGGCACGGCGTCGACCGTGAAGTTCTGGTTCGGCCCCGTGCCCCAAGTCCATTCATAGACGCCGGGCGTCACGCCCAGGGTCGCCAGGGTGGCGTTGTCATAGGTCGAGGTGTCGGACAGGGGGCTGCCGGACACGTAACCGGCCGGGATGGTAAGGATGCCAGATTAGGCCTGAAGCCCGACAATAGTGTGGCCAAAAAAACGACGAAGAGACGCTTAGCGCGACGCCGGCCGCCGCACAGAAGAGCACGAGTTCCCTGAAAACAGGCGGAGACCGAGCGGATCGAGGCGATAGACGGAAACCAGCCGCGGCGCGGGAGAAAATGGAGCGGGCGAAGGGAATCGAACCCTCGTATGAAGCTTGGGAAGCTTCCGTTCTACCATTGAACTACGCCCGCGCGCTTCACCCGCTCGCTCAAAGCGGGGAATGGCAGGAGAGGAGGGACTCGAACCCCCAACCCCCGGTTTTGGAGACCGGTGCTCTAACCAATTGAGCTACACTCCTACTCGGGCGTGGTTCATGCCGCATCGCGCGCTCCCGCGCAAGGGGAGGACGCAAGCGGGAACCGGGGCGCGCCTCGGCTTGACTTCGCCGCCTCGCCTCGCCAGTTTCCGCGGCGCCGCGCCTCCCTCTGTGCGGTTCGCCGCAAGGACCGATGCGCACCTATCTCAGCTTCGAAACGCCGGTCGCCGACATCGACGCCCGCCTCGACGAATTGCGGGCTGTCGCGGAAAAGGGCGATTCGCCCGCGATCGCCGACGAAATCGCCAAGCTCGAGGCGCGATCCGAGAAGGCGCTGGCCGACCTCTACGCCAGCCTCACGCCGTGGCAGAAAACCCAGGTCGCGCGCGCGCAAGGGCGTCCGCGTTTCGGCGACTACGTGAAGGGGCTGATCGCCGAGTTCACGCCGCTGGCCGGGGACCGCTATTTTGCCGAGGACGAAGCGATCGTGGGCGGGCTTGGCCGGTTCGAGGGCCAATCGGTCTGCGTCCTCGGGCAGGAGAAGGGCGACGACACGGCGAGCCGGGTCAGGCACAATTTCGGCATGGCGCGTCCGGAGGGCTATCGCAAGGCGACGCGGCTCATGCAGCTCGCCGACCGCTTCGGCCTGCCGGTGATTTCGCTCATCGACACCGCCGGCGCTTTTCCGGGGGTCGAAGCCGAGGAGCGCGGGCAGGCCGAGGCCATCGCCCGCTCGACCGACGCCTGCCTTTCGCTCGGCGTGCCCAATGTCGCGGTGGTCATCGGCGAGGGCGGGTCAGGCGGCGCGCTGGCGATCGCCGCCTGCAACACCGTGCTGATGCTCGAACACGCGATCTACACCGTGGCCTCGCCCGAAGCGGCCGCCTCGATTCTCTGGCGCGATTCCTCCCGCGCCCAGGAAGCGGCGACCGGCATGAAGATCACCGCCCAGGACCTGATCAGGTTCGGCATCATCGACGGCGTCATCCCCGAGCCGCTGGGCGGCGCCCATCGCGATCCTGACGCCGCGATCGCCGCGACGGGCGAAGCGATCGGCCGGGCGCTCAAGGCGCTTCACAACCTGGGGCCGGACGAGCTGCGCGATGCGCGGGCCGAGAAGTTCCTGGCGATGGGGCGGAAGATTTAGGCCTTCGGGGCTCACCGCCAGACGCTCTTCCGAAGGGAGAGGGGAGAACGGGAGGTGGGACATGCTTCAAACTTGGCGCTGGTTCGGGCCGGACGATCCGGTCAGCCTCGACAATGTGCGGGAGGCCGGCGCGGCGGGCGTGGTCAGCGCGTTGCATCACATGAACCGCGGCGAGGTCTGGACGTCGGACGAGCTTTTGAAACGCCGGGCCGAGATCGAGAGCGCGGGCCTCGTCTGGTCGGTCAGCGAGAGCATCGGCGTCGGCGAGGAGATCAAGACCCGCTCGGGCGCCTTCCGCTCAAAAATTGACAATTACAAGCAATCGATCCGCAACGCGGCGCGGGCCGGAGTGAAGACCTTCTGCTACAATTTCATGGGCCTCACCGACTGGACGCGCACCCATCTCGACTGGCCGCTTCCTCACGGCGGGACGGCGCTGCGCTTCGACGCGATCGACTTTGCGGCCTATGACCTCTTCATCCTCGAGCGCGACAAGGCCGAGGGCGATTACGCGCCCGAACGCATCGCCGCGGCGCGCGCCCGCTTCGAGGCGATGCGGCCACGCGATATGGAAGTCCTCGAGCGCACGCTGATCGACTGGCTGCCGGCGCGCGACTTCACCTACGACCGGCGGAGCTTCAAGCAGGCCCTCGCGCTCTACAAGGACGTGTCGGTCGAAGACCTGCGCGCCAACCTCATCGCGTTCGTGCGGGAGATCGTCGCGACCGCCGAAGAGGAGGGCGCGCGGCTCGCCATCCATCCCGACGATCCCGCCTTCCCGATCTTCGGCCTGCCGCGGGTCATGTCGACCGCCGAGGACCTGCGCAAGCTCATTCAGGCCGTACCCTCGAGCGCCAACGGCGTCACGCTCTGCGCGGGTTCGTTCGGCTCCAACCCGGCGAACGATCTCGTCGCGATGGCGCGCGAATTCGGCCCCAGGGTCCATTTCGCCCACCTGCGCAATGTCAGGCGCGAGGAAGACGGCTCGTTCTTCGAGGCGGACCACCTGGACGGCGAAACGGACATGGTGCGCCTGGTCGCGGCGCTGATGGCGGAGGAGGACCGCCGCCGCGGCGAGGGTCGCGCCGATTCCGAAATCCCCATGCGCCCCGACCACGGGCATCTCATCGGCGACGACGGAAAGAAGCGCGTCAACCCCGGTTATTCGTTCGTCGGCCGCCTGAAGGGCCTGGCCGAACTGCGCGGCGTGATGCAAACGGTCGAGGCGTTCCGCAGCGGTCGGGTGGCGTGAGGCCAAGGCGGCGAGAGCGTGCTCGTCAACGGGAGGCGCAAGTTGGGTCCGGTTTGCAGGAACAGTGTCCCTTGCCGTCGTAGACCGGGCGCTCGGACGATCCGCACTGTTCCAGGCGCGCATCCGGATGACGGCAGAAGGCCGCGCAGGCGCCGACCGATTTCCGATGGATGACTGTCGTCTCGGCGGCCTGGGCGGTCCCGGCCAGAAGCGCGCCGGTCACGAGAAAAAGAGCGATGAGCCGCATTGGCCTCCTCCCGGAGACGATAGTCCCTTCCGCTCTTCATATAAGCGCGACTCGACGATGCGCCATCGCGGCCCTTCAGAGGATCATAAGGCCGCGACGGCGGGTTGGAGCGCCGCGTTCTAGCGGGCGTCGTCGCTTGCGACCGTCTCGTAATAGGCGCCGGTCCAGTGAAAGATTGTCAAATCCGCGCGGACGGGGTTCCCCGAGCCGTTGGCGATCTCAAAGCGGCAATGCGCGAATCCGCTGTAGGTCTTGGCGAAGTTCGCGATCTCCAGAGAGTTGCCGACAGCGAGATTGATCGGCGACGCGCCCGAGGTGACGAGCACGGCGCCGGACGAATTCACCAGGTTGACCATGATCGACACTGGGGAAGCCGAAACATTCACGACGTCGCACGCGTGGTAGGTCTGGCCGCTGTCGGCCCACAGAGGCGACGTATTCAGGACTTCCGTTATCGAAACTTCGCCGGCAAGCGCGTTGATGAGACCGGCGTTCGGACTGCCCCATCCGGCGACCAGATCGTAACCGGGAACCGCTGAGAAGCTGCCGGACGTGCCGCTGGCGATGTCGTGGAAGTTGGCCTCGCCCATCGCGTAGATGGCCGGGTTGATGAACCCGACCGTCGAACCGCCCTTGGCGGCCAGCTGTTGATTCACCAGCGCAAGATAGCCCGCCCACATGGGAGCGGCGAAGCTCGTGCCTCCATATTCGTTTGCGGTGCACGTCGTCTGGTCGGCGCAAACGTAAAAGGACCAGTTCGCGTTCGCCGATACGTCCGGCCCGTTCCGTGAGACGGTTGAGCCCTTGTTGCTCGCGTTGATCACACCCGGAAGTTGCTGCCAGGACGGGATCCCGACGCCATTCGGGGAGAAACCGCCTCCGCCCGCTTCCCACCCGGTTTCCGCCTTCCACGCGCCACCCGCGCTGGCGGTGGTCAGATCCGTGCCGCCGACCGCGGTGACAAAGGCGTTGTCCGCCGGCCAGTCGTTGTTCGACGCTGACCAGGTGGACGAGTCGCCCGACGCCTGAAGAAGCGTCTGCCCCTGAACCGCCATCCGCTCCAGATACGGGGTGAGCGTCGTCGAGTCCGCCGGCGTCCAGGTCCAGGACGAGCCGATCGTCATCGGCAGCGGGTCATGCGTAGTCATGGCGCCGAAGATCGCGGTGTCGGTGGACCCGATGTACATCACCAGACTCGCGAGCCCAGGCGCCATGCCGATCGCCTGGGTCATGTCGAGGGTCTGCTCAGTGTCGTCGCAACCCATGGCGGCGGTGCAGGTGACGCTCGTGCCGTCCGTGGACAGGAGGGTTATCGGCACTTTGTTGGTTTGATGAACATTGGTGAAGTAGGCGGTCAAGTCGGCGAGGTCCGTCCCCACATATTCCAGCAGCCCGAGGTTCTGTCCGGCGCCGGTGAGCGTACCGGTCCCGTAATAGGCCGCGCGCATGTCGCTGCCCAGGAAGGAAGCCGAAGGGCCGGAGCCGGTCGTCGCCAGGGGCAGCGCCTCGGCGGTCAGACCATGCGCCTTCAGGTAGTCGCTTCGTTTGGAGAGGACCGGATGCGGTATGGAATAGTTGTTGAGGCCGGAGATGTGCCAGAGCTGGAACGGCAGGTTTACGGTCGGTTCGCGGTCCGGCGCGTAATAGTTGCGATTTTCGGTCGGATGCCGATAAGTGAGCATCTTGACATTGAATGCGGACTCGACCGCTGACACAGGACCCTTGACCGCTACATCCATGCTGTCGCGGGTCCCGCCGACGACCGTGAAGCCCTTTGCTTTCAGGAATTGAACCAGCGCGTCATAATCGGCCTGAGCGGGTCCAAACCTTGCGGTGAACTCCCCCACAGTGAGGTAGTGGCGGTAGGAGGGGCTGGCCGGATCTGCGACTTGTTTGACCAACGCGTCGAGGCTCGCCTGATCGCGCACCGGCATGACGACGTCGAGGGTCATGATCTGGTCGGCCGGAAGCCCTCCGACGGCTTGGGGCTGCGCCCCGGCGTTGGGGACCATATGCGTCATGAGCGCCTGGGCCGGGACCGATTGCGCTTGGCCGGAGGCGTCAAACGGCGAGAGCGCCAACACGAGCGCCGCCAAGGGAAAAGCTGTCGAGCGAAGCAAGGAGTTTGTCATTGCAGTAGTCCTTTGAAAAAATGATTGTTGTCAATTGGATAGCCGCAGATTGACAGATCTGTTGGATCATTGCGGCATAGGTGCTTTTACCTATATCGACGCGCCCCGCAGTGACGCGCATCACATGTCTCATGAAATTTGCATGCGATTGGCGCGCCGGCCAGCGCGAGATGACGTCGCGCTATTTCCGCTCCTCGGCCATCGCCAGGACGCTGAGACCGCCGACCACCCGCTGATCGCGACTCTGGGTGACATGAATCAAGGCGTTGCCCTCGGGCAGGACGCCGGCCAGCGTGAATCGGCGGCAGCTCTGCCGCGCGATCTTCACGCTCAGCTCGGCCGGCGCTCGCTCGAGTTCCACGGCGCTCGGGTCAGCGGAGGCGACGATTCCGAGACGCTCAACCTTGCCGGGCTTGTCGAGGATCGCGCGCCCGCCGGGCATGCTCGGGAGAAAGGCTTCGATCGCTTCGAGCGGCGCCTGTCGCGCCGAAACAACGAAGGCGCCCTCTTCGTCAGCGCCGTTGCAGACCTGGAAGGCGTACCTGATCGGATGCCGCTTGCTCGATCCAGCCGCCAGCACGCCAAGATTATGCTGGGCGATGCTGTACCAGTCGCCGGGGCCTGCGTTTCCGTCGAGCGATGGCTCGGTCGGATAAGGAATGTTGCTGGAATTGGTCCATGCGATGAGGCACTCGTGCCCGCCATTCTCGAAGACCGGCGTCCACGAATTCATGCAGCGGACTTTCACTTTGTCCCCGGCGCCGACGACGCCGAGCGCGGTCGAGTTGAGGTTGTTGGCGGATGTAAGCGAGGCGAGCGGGATCGGCCCGGCGGTCGGGATCGCCCAGACGGCTGTGAGCAGCCAGGGAAGTTCGGGGGTGCTGAGCGACACGTCGGCCTGGTTGTGGACTTCAACCCACACGTCGTAGGTCTGCCCTGCGGTCGGGTTGCCGACATGCGGCGACGTGCTCGTGCTCGGATGGCTCGCGACCCAAATGTCGAGACT
>DATGHB010000087.1:0-2121 GCA_035308265.1 Roseiarcus sp. | reverse complement strand
CCGATGTTCCGCTCGCACGGGAAGGCGCTGCACGGCTCGTCTTACACCTTTGTCTCCGAGGCGGCGCTGGCGGGGGGCCTCGCGCGCAAGCTCAAGGTGGAAAGGAGCCTGGTCGCGGTCGAGAACACGCGCGGCAGAATTGGCAAGAAGAGCATGATCCACAACAGCGCGACGCCGAAGATCGAGATCGACCCCGAAACCTACGACGTGCGGGCGGACGGCGAACTGCTCATCTGTGAACCGGCGGACAAGCTGCCGATGGCGCAACGATACTTTTTGTTTTGAAGCCGGAGGCGCATCGCGCCTCCGTGTTCTCGCGGCCCGACGTCAGTCGAGGCCGCTTCGCGGCGCATCGGGATGATGGTCTCGACGACAGCGGCGTGGCGGGACGGCGCGAACGCCCCTATGATGCGCCTTGAGCCAGCCTTGCGGGGAGGCGACGATGGCTGACGATAAATCGGGCGAGGGCAAGCGAAAGGTTCGCTCGCCTTTCGAACACCTCTCGCCGCTGCAATTTCGCGGCGCTGAACCCTTGCGGCTCCCCGAGGAGGTGAAGCCCCCGTGGGAACTCGACAAGGAGGCCCGCGCCGCGGAAGTCAGAGAGCCGGAGCGCGGCTGGTCGTGGCGGAGAATCTTGGGCACCGGCTTCCTCGGCGCCGCCGCCTTTGGGGGCGGCTTCGCCGCGGGCGGCGGGAGCCCGGCAGCGATTGTGCAAATCATGCCCACTCCCGCCGAGAGCGCCGTCAACGCAATCGCGCATGGCCTGGCGTCGGCGTCCAAGCTCGCGTCGCCGGAGGTCCAGGAGAAGGCGGAGGCCATCTTTCGCTCAAGCCTGACCGCGGCCTGGAACGAGTGCGAGAGCCTCGCCAAGGGTATCGGCGAGGATGAGATCAAAGACCTTGTCAAGCTGGGCGCTTCCGCCATCATCCTGAGATATGCGCTCGATCCCTTGCTCGCGCGGTTCAAGGCCGCCCCGTTCAATCCGATCGTCTTCGACGCGACCCGGCTTCTCGAGACAATCGCCGGCAGGCTTCGCGACGACCCCAAGGCAAAGCTCGACGAGCGCAATGTCGCAAGCTGGACGGAGGTCGCGCCCGATCAGGCGCGGCTCCTGCTACAGGCGCTCAAACTGCACGAAGTCGACGGACACTGGCTTCTGGAGACCAACAATCGGGCGCTCGACCTCGCCCTGTCCCTCGATCGGCCGACGTAATAGGCTGCCCCCATTGCCCGAACGCCAGAAAGCCGCGCCCCATGTCCACGTGTCCGAGCCGCATGTGCGGGTCACCGAATGGCGGTTCGCTCCCGGCGCCGAGACGGGATGGCGCCGTCACGAGGCCGATTATGTCGTCGTTCCGCTCGCCGACGGCGAACTCCTGCTCGAGGAGCCGGGCGGCGGATCACGCAAGGCCGCGCTGAAACTGCACGTCCCCTACGCGCGCCGCGCGGGCGTCGAGCACAATGTGGTGAACGCGAACCCGTTCGATTTCGCCTTCATCGAGATCGAGCACCTGAAGCCGTGAGCCGCCCGCGCCGCGCGGGGAATCGATTGGGTTCGCCCAAATGCCCAACCCGTTCTTCACCATCGGACACTCCACCCGCCCGATCGAGGAGTTCGCGGCGCTCATCGAAGCCGCGGAGGTCAAGCTGGTCGTCGACGTGAGGAGCGTGCCGCGCTCGCGGACCAACCCGCAGTTCAACCGCAACGTTCTGCCCGCGTCGCTTAGCTCCTGCAGCGTCGCTTATGAGCATTTGCCCGAGCTCGGCGGCCTCAGGGGCCTTCAGCGCGACGTGCCGCCCGAAGTCAACGGCTTCTGGGACAACGCGAGCTTCCACAACTACGCCGATTACGCGATGAGCGAGGACTTCCGGCTGGGCCTCGAAAAACTGCGCGAGCTTGGCCATGCGGCGCGCTCGGCCGTCATGTGCGCGGAGGCGGTCTGGTGGCGATGCCATCGCCGGATCATTACGGACTATCTCATCGCCTCAGGCGAGGAGGTTTTCCATATTCTCGGCCCCGGTCCCATCGAACCGGCCCGCATGAACCCCGCGGCCCGCCCCGGTCCGGCCGGGACGCTGACCTATCCCGAGGCTTCGCCCGCCGCCTCCGGGGCCGCGCAA
>DATGHB010000086.1:0-2628 GCA_035308265.1 Roseiarcus sp. | reverse complement strand
CTGCCGGTCGCGGATCGCGGCAAGCTCGGCGAAGGGGATCGGCGCTCCGATCACGACCGGCAAGCCGGTCCCGATCCGCGTCTTCACTTCATGGAAGATGAGCGAGAGCCTGAGCGTCGCGCTCAGGTGGCTTGCGATCTGGAACAGGCGGCTGTTTTGGCCGCCGAACCATATCGGCACGACCGTCGCCTTCGAGCGCTGGATGAGCTGGGATGCGAACGGCTGCCAGCGCCCGTCTACCGCGGGCTTCAAGCCCAGCGGGTCGGGGGCGGTCGAAATCGCGCCGGCGGGAAAGACCACCACCGCGCCGCCTTTGGCGAGCTGGGCGCGCGCGGCCGTTCGCGAGGCGAGGTTGGTCCGCTCCGCTTCCTCGGTCCCCGAGAAATCGACCGGCAGGATGAACGGCGCAGCCTCGGGCGCCCGCGTCAGAACGATATGGGTGAGGACGACGAAATCGGACCTCACCTTGCTGATGAGCCACGCCATGACGACGCCGTCCAGCACGCCATAGGGGTGATTGGCGACGAACACGACGGGTCCGGTCCTGGGCACTGCGGCCAGCGCATGGGCGTCATAGCGGACGTCGAGCTCAAGCGAGCGGACCGCGGCCTCGAAGAACGTCTCGCCCGCGCGCGGAAAGCGCTGGTTGTGCACATACAGGCGTTTCAGTTTCGGCTGGCCGGTCGCTCTTTCGATGAGCCGGATCAGTCCCCGCCGGATCGGCGGATCGCTCGCGGCGGCGTAGCTGAAGAGATATTTGTCCATGGGCGCCCTGTTCGCGGCGGCGCCCAAGGGTAAATCGGTGAGGCGACCGTGATGTGACAGGCCCGCTAAGCGCGCTTCGCGAGCCGATCGAAATCCTGCAATTCGGCGACCAGCGCCTCGAAGTCCTTCAGCGGCACCATGTTCGGGCCGTCGGAGGGCGCCCGGTCCGGGTCCTGATGGGTCTCGACGAACACGCCCGCGACTCCGACCGCAACCGCCGCCCGCGCCAGCACGCGCACGAACGCGCGGTTTCCCCCCGACGACGTCCCCTGCCCGCCGGGCTCCTGCACCGAATGGGTGGCGTCGAAAATGACCGGCGCGCCGGTCTCGCGCTTGAGGATCGGCAGAGCGCGCATGTCGGAAACGAGCATGTTGTAGCCGAAGCTGACCCCCCGCTCTGTCACCAGAATGTCGGCGAGGCCCGCCGCATCGAGCTTGGCGACCACGTTTTTCATGTCCCAGGGGGCGAGAAACTGCCCCTTCTTGACATTGACCGGCCGCCCTGTCCCGGCCGCGGCGACCAGAAGATCGGTCTGGCGGCAGAGAAAGGCCGGGATCTGCAACGCGTCGACCGCTTCGGCGACCGGCGCGCACTGGCTCCTCTCGTGCACGTCGGTGATCACGGGCAAGCCCAGCGTCTCGCGGATTTCGGCGAAGATCGGCAGCGCCGCCTTCATCCCGACCCCGCGCGCGGATGAGCCCGAGGTCCGGTTCGCCTTGTCGAAGGACGACTTGAAGACGAGGCCGATCCCACGCCGCGCCGCGATTTCCTTCAGCGCCGCCGCCATCTCGAGGGCATGAGCCCGGCTCTCGACCTGGCAAGGCCCGGCGATCAAGGCGAGCGGCAGATCGGCGCCGAATCGCGCCGCGTGCGGGCCCTGGCCGATCTGAACGACGGAATTGTTGCGCAAGGCAATATCCCGTTCTACCCCTGCCCTTCCACCGTCTCGCTCGCCGCGAAGTCGATCTCGACCCTGGCCCCGCTCGGATCGAAGAAGAACAATTGCCACAAGCCGGCGGCGTGGCCGTTCTCAGGCAGCCGCCTCAGGTCGTATTTCATGCCCCGCGCTTTGAGCTTGGCCACATAGGCCGACGGGTCGGTCCCGAAAAAGGCGATATGGTCGAGCACGCCGCCCCCCTCCGGGATGGATGGCCGCTCCACCACATGGAGAACCGCCCTGCCGTCGTTATAGAGCCAGGCGCCCGGGAAGGAGAACGCCGGCCGCGGCCCCGAGGTGAACCCGAGGATGTCGTGATAGAAGGCGACCGTCTTCTCGGCGTTGGCGGTCAGTATGGTGAAATGATCCATCCGGGCGATCGGCATGGGGGCTTCTCCCTTGACCGGGCGAGACTCACCGCCCTCGCCGACGCCTGTCAAGCCGTAGCGCTCACGAATTTGACATGTGCCTGGCGCCCGGCGCACGCTCAAGCCATGAACGACAGCGCCAGCAAGGCCGCCGAGGGCGAGCTCGGCATTCTCGCCCGCCGCAGAATCGAGGCGGCGATCATCGCGCCGATCTATAACGAGATGCGCGAGGCTCTCGGCGAGACACGCGCGCGCGACATCCTTCGCCGCGCCATCCGCCGCGCGGCGATCGAGGCCGGGGCCGAGATGGCCGCCCGCGTCGAGGGCGGAGCGGATCTCGAAAGCTTCAAGGCGATCCAGCATTTGTGGACCAGGGACGACGCGCTGACCATCGAGGTCATCGACGACCGGCCCGGCGTGTTCGACTTCAACGTCAGGCGCTGCCGCTATGCCGAGACGTATCGCGCCATGGGGCTCGGCGCGATCGGCGACATTCTCTCCTGCAACCGCGACGGCTCGTTCTGCGAGGGCTACGATCCGCGCATCGAGTTCAGCCG
>DATGHB010000085.1:0-10738 GCA_035308265.1 Roseiarcus sp. | reverse complement strand
ATGAACCTCGATCAGCAATCTTCGCCGCAAGCCGGCGACCCGGATCGCGGGCGCCAGATGATCGACGGTCGAGGAGGCGACAATGGCGAGCCGGATCGACGCGAAGCCGGCCGCTTCCTTCAAGCCTAGTCGCGCGAGCGCGCGATCGAGCTGAACGGTCTCCACGAACCCGAGCCGATGGCCGGCCAGCGCCGCCAGGCGTTCGAGCCCCTCGGCCGGCTTGGCCTGCCCCAGCGCAGCGCCGAGATCGCCGCGGAAATCGGGCGCGACCGGCAGCCAGCTCATGGTCGGACTTCGGGGGGAGGCGGCTTGCGGCATAGGGACGACCCGATCGGGTGAGGGTGAGCTGAAAATGGGGGACTTCAGGATCGCGATGCGTGTTTCTCGAGGCAGGAACGAATTTCGGGCCCCGCGGCCTGGAAAAAAGCTTCAGACCAGCGTTCCGCGCTCGGCTGATCCAGGTGATATCCGTCTTTGGTTTTCAGACCCTCCAGAATTCCAGGCGTCACCAAACGGGCGCCCAGGCCCTTTGCAATCGCGTTCGCTTTTCCGATTTTCGTATCGACCGAGGGCACCATGGTCAGAATGACACATCTACCCTGGGCAAAACGCTTGAGGAAGTCTATTGCGGCGGCTGTGTCAGCGTCAACGACGCTCCGGTCGACGCGCTCGTCGTAGGAAACCGGCGTGACATCGCGCGGCGTCCGCATGTCATAGGCTCCTGTTTCGCGCGAGCGGTAAGTCTCAACGTGATTTCCGCACAGCCTCCGAAATGGTTTGCAGACCCGCCTGTGAACCGACTGCCAGAAGCGTTTCCACTCGTATTTTCCTTCCGCCTGCGGATCGCGCCAGATGGACTTGACCGGCTCTGTTTCTGAAAGATCAAAGAAATCATCGACATTGATCACCAGGATCTTGGCGCCGTCGGGACGCATCCTGCTCAGAAGCGCCTCGGCGAAAAGCGCGTTCTCATAGTAGCTGAATCCCAGAAGATAATACTTGGCTGACGCGCGTGAGAACCAATCGTTCGTCGCCGCCGTGGAGAACGCAACCTGCAGGCGGCTATTGCCGAGAAACAAGACGTCCGCGTTTCTGGCGAAACCCCACGCCGAAGGTTCAAGATCGAACCAGAAGGCGCCGTGCTCATAGTCGGCGTAGTTCCCCGCGTCGCAATAGGCAATGTATCGGTCGGCGGTGTACCCGTCGGCCGGACATGCAAAAAGGGTGCGGGTCCGGGTCCAGTACCCGTAGGAAGCGAGAACGGCGACCAAAATGACGCCGGCATAGAGGACCGGCATGCTGGCGAAGAGGCGTGACGGCTTCTTGCCCAGGGTTCCGGGCTTCATCGGCATGCCCAAAGCTGTTTCGTTCATGAGCGGTCTCCGCTCCAGCGGGTTTGCGGTGCTTCACGATCGAACCGACGCAGGTCGGACCCGGTGATTAACGCTGAGGAGATGTTAGTCTATGCCTGGCCGAAAGGCCAGCGGAGATGCAACCTCGCGGTAGCATTCTTTTGCGGCTTCGGTCCGGACTGCGGAGATCGCTCGATTTAGGCGCGATGACTTCCGGTTTTCCCCAAGGTTGAAGCTTCGGCCCGCCGGCGCCCGGGCTTTAGTCACCCGCCCCCACGAATAGACGGTCGCGCAAGTTCGCGGTGTGACGCAGGTCACAGCGAGGGCGAAAACGCCGCTGTATCGCTTGGGATTGGACACGCCGATGCCGGCCTTGACGGAGCGGAACGTGGGCTCATGGGCCTGAGGCCCCATCGGCTCAAGCTCGATCCCGTGACCGGCATGCAGTCCGGAGACGTTTGGTTATGGAGGGTTGGTGCAATGGTTGATGTTCAACAGTCAGCGATGCAGGGCAGGCGGGGGTTCGAAGGCGCCGCGCCGATTTTGACGGCGAGCGAGCCGCCGGATTCGTTCGGCCTGGCGAGAGGCGAGGACCGGGTGGCCGCCACCGACGGGCTGATGGTCGAAGCGGCGGTGAAATGGTTCAACCCCGAGAAGGGCTATGGTTTCGTCGAGCTCCCGGGCGGCGGGGGCGACGCTTTCCTCCATCTCAAGACCCTGCGGCAGATCGGGCGCGAAACCCTGCCTTCGGGGGCGAAGGTTCGCGCCCTCGTTCGCTCCGGCTCCCGAGGGGCGCAGGTGGTGAGGGTGATTGAGGTCGACACGGCGACCGCTGTCGAACGGCCCGGACGCGCGCCGCGGCGGGCGGCCCCCGATCCGTCCCACGCCTTCGATTTGACCGGCAAGGTCAAGTGGTTCGACGACGCGCGGGGCTTCGGATTCGTCGCCAGCGACGATTTCGGCAAGGACGTGTTCGTCCACAGCTCGACTCTCGCCGCCTCCGGCGTCGCCGTCCTCCTCGACGGTCAGGCGGTGTCGATGCGCGTCGTCGAGACGGCGAAGGGTCGCGAGGCGATCACGATCACGGCCTAACTCGGGCAAAAGTTCCCGGGCGCGCGGGCGTCAGGCCACCCGCGCCATCGGGATTGCGCGCGATCCGCGCTGAGCCCTCGGCAGGGAAACGAGCGCGGTCGCGCCCTCGCCGGGCCTCGACTGAAGCCTGAGCGTCCCGCCATGAAGCTCGACCAGCGAATTGGCGATGGCGAGGCCGAGCCCCGATCCCTTCATGCCGTTGGCCATGACGGCGCAGCCCTGCTCGAACGGCCGGCCCAGCCGGGCGATGTCCGCGGCCGCGACGCCAGGGCCATTGTCCTCGACGGTGAAATGGACCTGGTCGGCGAACGCGACGGCGCCGATCGAGACGTCGCCGCCCCCGGGCGCGAACTTGACCGCATTGCGCATGAGCGTGGTGAGGATCCGCTCGACCGCAAGGGGGTCGGCTTCGACCGTCACCTCGGGCTCGACCTCGACCCGGACTGAAACACCCTTCTCGCGCGCGGTCGGCGCGACGTCGAGCACCGCCCGCCTCACCGCCTCCTCGGCGCGAAAGCGCTGATAGTCGAGGCGTTCGCGGCCCGCCTCGAGCCGCGCCATGTCGAGCACGTCGCTGACCACGCGCGAAAGATATTCGCCGCTGGCGAGGATGTGGGCGCAATAGTCGCCGTACTTTTGCGAACCTAAGGGGCCGAAGGTCTGGCTTCCCATCAGTTGCGAGAAGCCGATGATGGCGTTGAGCGGCGTGCGCAGCTCGTGGCTCATGTTGGCGAGGAATTCCGCCTTGGCGCGGTTGGCGGCCTCGGCGCGCGATTTCTGCTCGTGATAGCGTTCGGCGAGATCGGCGAGCTGCTGGGCCTGCTCCTCGAGCGACCGGCGCGACTGCTTGAGCTCGGCGGCGGTGGCGAAAAGCAGCCGTTCGGAGTGGTGGAGCTTTCGCTCATGGTCGTCTCCGGCGCGAAAGGCGGCGAACCCGGCCCACCCGGCGATCAGCCCCACGGCGAGGGCAAGCACGCTCAGCGCCAGATCGCGCTCGAGCCGCAAATGCAGAACGGCAAGCGCGACGAGGCAGACGATCGCGATGGCGAGGCCGACGACGACCGCCGAGGGAATCCGCCGCCGGCAGCCGAGGTGATCGCCGGCCGGCCGGGGATGCGCGCGTTCGACCGCGTCCACCCGCCATCGAGCCCACGTTCGCGCGAAGCGAAGCGCGCCCTCCGCGCTTAGCGCCTGAGCCGGCCCTGCTGGACAAGCGTCCCCGTTTGCCGCGCTTACACGCGTCATCGCCCTTCCCAGTCTTGGTCACAATTTACACTCGGACCGCCGCCTTAACGCCCGAATCACTACGATAAGAATCCTTGTGCGAATCTTTGTCTAGTCCTTGACACCGCGTAAGGCGCAAAAAAATGTGGCCGCGGCGAGTCGGGGGAATCGCCGCCGGTGCGGAAGGTGGTTTGCGCTCTTCGAGCGCGGCCATTTGGGGTTTCTTGGGCCGCGGCTCTTTCGGCGCGAAATGCGCCGTTTCGACCTATTGGATTTCCTTGGATTTCCTTGGATTCTCTCGTCAGAATCGAGACTTATCAATGGGTTATGCTGGATTCTCCGAATCGACAATTTTGTCGCGCCCCTTGGCCCAATGGGGCTGGCGACGCGGAAGCGGGCGGCGGCGTCTTCGGCGGGCGGGCGCGTCTTTCATGTGACCAGCCTACCCCGCATTCTAATTTTCCGCAACCAATTGTCGTCCCGCCGTTCAACCCGAATTCGCGCCAGCGCGGCGCCGCCTCAGCCAAGGCTCCTCGTCACGATGTCGCGGACGTCCGGCGAGAGCGAGGTCCGAGCCGCGATGCGCCTCAGCATCGCCTCGGCGTGACCCCGGCGGATCGTCTCGAGCGTGCGCCACGATCGCATTGCGGTGAGCAGGCGCGCGGCGATCTGCGGATTCGTTGGATCGAGGGTCGCGACCACTTCTTCAAGGAGCGCGAACCCTTCGCCGTCGGCCCGGTTGAACTCTCTCTGGTTGGCGGCAAAGCCGCCGATCAGCGCGCGCACGCGGTTCGGATTGGCGAGTGAAAACGCATGATGCTTCATGAGCGAGCGCACACGCCCGAGCGTCTCGCGCTCGGGGATCTGCGCCTGCAGCGCGAACCATTTGTCGAGGATCAGCGGCTCGGCCGCGTAGCGGCGTTCGAACGCCTCGAGCGCATGTTCGCGCCTGTCGTCCGGCTTGAAGGCGATCGCGGTCAGCGCGCCGAGGCGCTCGGTCATGTTGTCGGCTTCAGCGAGCTGGCGATGAGCGAGTTCGAGCCCGCGGATCGTGTCGCCGTCGACGAACAGGCCGAGCGCCGTGTTGCGCAAAGCGCGGCGGCCGGCCCCCGCAGCGTCGGGGCTGAACGGCGCGGCGCCGGCAAGCTCGGCGTGCAGCGCGGCCAGCGCGCCGGAATAGGCGCGCCCGAGCGCGCCGCGCAGGCCCGTGCGCGCGGCATGGATCGCATCCGGATCGACGTCCTCGCCCATTTCGCGCGCAATGTCGGCTTCGCTCGGCAGGCTCATGGCGAGCGCGGCGAAGGCGCGATCGATGCGTCCCGCCCGGGCGTCCTCGATCAAGGCGCCGAAGGCCGCCGCGAGGCCCCCGTTGCGCTCGGGCCCGCGGCCGGCCCGAATGGCCTTGACCCCGCGCAAAAGAACCCGGGTCGCCAGGCTCTGCAGCGCCTGCCAGCGATTGAAATTGTCGCTGTCGTGGCGGGAGAGGACGATGAGATCCTCTTCGGTCAGATCGTCGTCCACCTTCACGGGCGCGGAAAAGCCGCGCAGGAAGGACAGGGTCGGACGCTGCGGCACATCGCGAAACACGATCGACCGTTCGGCGCGCTCGAGCTGGAACACGCCGCTTGCGAGCTCGTCCTCGCTCGCGTCGGACGACTTGAGCGGCATGTCGCCGCCGTTGGGGCCGATGAGGCCGAGCGCCAGCGGCATGGTCATCGGCAGCTTGACATTTTGCCCTGGCGTCGGCGCAAGCGTTTGCGCGATGTCGAGCCGGTAGGTCCTGGCCTCGGCGTCATAGGCGCCGCGGACGGTGACCTTCGGCGTGCCCGCCTGAGTGTACCAGCGCATGAATTGGGTGAGATCGCGTCCCGACGCCGTCTCGAAGCAGCCGACGAAATCCTCGACCGTCGCCGCCTGCCCGTCGAAGCGCTCGAAATAGAGGTCCATGCCGGCGCGAAACGCTTGTCCGCCGATCAGGCGCTTGAGCATGCGAACGACCTCGGCGCCTTTCTGGTAGACGGTCGCAGTGTAGAAGTTGTTGATCTCGTGGTAGACCTCGGGCCGCACATTATGGGCGAGCGGCCCTGCGTCCTCGGGAAATTGCGCCGCGCGCAACGTGCGCACGTCGCCGATGCGCTCGACCGGGCCCGAGCGCATGTCGGCGGAAAAATCCTGATCGCGGAACACCGTCAGCCCCTCTTTCAAGCAGAGCTGGAACCAGTCGCGGCAGGTCACGCGGTCGCCCGTCCAGTTGTGAAAATACTCGTGCGCGATCACACCCTCGATATTGGCGTAGTCGTCGTCGGTCGCCATCTCGGGGGAAGCGAGCACGTATTTGTCGTTGAAGATGTTGAGGCCCTTGTTCTCCATCGCCCCCATATTGAAATCGGAGACGGCGACGATGTTGAAAACGTCGAGATCGTATTCGCGCCCGTAAACCTGCTCGTCCCAGGCCATCGCCCGCTTGAGCGCATCCATCGCATAGGCCGCGCGCGCTTCGCGCCCGTGCTCGACATGGATGGCGAGCGCGACGCTTTTGCCGGAGGCGGTGACGAAGGAATCTTTGGTCGAGCCGAGATCGCCCGCGACCATCGCAAACAGATAGCAGGGCTTCCTGTGGGGATCGCGCCAGACGGCGAAATGGCGCCCTGCGCCGCTCGCTTCACCCGCTGTTTCGAGGTTGCCGTTGGACAAAAGCACCGGCGCCTCGGCCTTGTCCGCGTCGAGCCGCACGCGATAGGTCGAGAGCACGTCCGGCCGATCGAGAAAATACGTGATCCGGCGAAACCCCTCCGCCTCGCATTGGGTGCAATAGGCCGACCCCGAGCGATAAAGGCCCATGAGCTTGGTATTGGCGCCCGGATCGAGCCGGGTCTCGATCGTGAGCGTGAACGCGCGGCTCGGGGGCCGGGCCATCAGAAACTCGGACGGGTCCGCCTTGAACTCGGCGGAATCGAGCGGCGCGCCGTTGAGCCGCGCGGAAACGAAAACGAGCTCGTCGCCGTCGAGCGAAAGCGGCTCGCCCTGGCGGCCGGCGGGATTGGGCCTGAGCGACAGGGTCGAGACCACCCGCGTCGCATGAATATCCAGCGAGACGTCCAGCTCGACGTGGTCGATGAGATAATCTGGGACGCGATAGTCGCCGAGGCGAACGGGCTGTCCGACGGAAGTGCGCATGAGGCGCGTCCTTTCGAAGTCTGGGGGATTGCCGGAGCGATCAGACCGGAGCAAAGCCGATCATTGCGGCGGGCGTAAACGCCAGTCCATAGCGGCGCAAGGTCTTTTGCAGCGCCGGCTCAGGCGCCTCTCCGCTGGTGAAGACCGCCGCCCCCTCGCCGGCCCTGGGCGCGCCCATGCGAGCGGGGCCGAGCAGCGCGTCGAGGCGCCGCGCGATCGCCGGGGCCGGATCGACGAAGCCGACCGGCCAGGGCGCGAGCCGCACGAGCCGGTCGAGGATGAGCGGAAAGTGGGTGCAGGCGAGCGCCACCTGGTCGGTGCGCCGGCCGTCGCGCTCGACGAAACAGGGGGCGATTTCCCGCTCGATCTCGCCGTCCTCGACTTTTTCGCCGCGCATGACGCGCTCGGCGATGACCGCGAGCATCGGCGAGCCGACCAGCGTCACCTCGCAACCCTCGGCGTGATCGCGGACCAGCGCATGAGTGTAATCGCGCGCGACGGTCCCGCGCGTCGCGAGCACGCTGATCAGGCCCGACCGCGACGCCGCCGCCGCCGGCTTGATCGCCGGCACGACGCCGACGAACGGCAGTTGCGGATAGGCGGCGCGCAAAGGCGGGAGCGCCAGCGTCGAGGCGGTCGAGCAGGCGATGACGACGATGTCGGGCTCGGTTTCGCCGATCAGGCGCGCCATCACCGTCTCGACCCGGGCGACGAGTTCCGCTTCGCTCAGCCTCCCGTAGGGGAAGGCCGCGTCGTCGGCGGCGTAGACGATTTCGACGTCCGGCCTCAGGCGCTCGATTTCGGCCAGCACCGAGAGCCCGCCAAGCCCCGAATCGAACACCAGCGCGCGGCGCGCGCGCGCCTGCGCCCCCAGTTCCCCGCGCGCTTCGCCGCGCCCGCCCCCAGCCAGTTTCATGCGCGCTGGGATAGCCCAACCCGCCGCTCGCGACAAACTGACCAATCGGGCCATTGACCGCCTATGCACGAGTCAGCCAAGGAGAGGCTGCACGCGCTTTCGCGAAAGGAATGAAGCGCTGACCGCCACGCTTTTGTCTGAGGCGGACTTCACCGCCGAGCCGGTCGAAC
Organism: Roseiarcus sp.; assembly: GCA_035308265.1. Classification (GTDB taxonomy): domain Bacteria; phylum Pseudomonadota; class Alphaproteobacteria; order Rhizobiales; family Beijerinckiaceae; genus Roseiarcus. The sequence goes on along the minus strand of DATGHB010000085.1, from coordinate 2,807 downwards.
GCCTGGATGCGCCCGAGCCGCCGACCCCGGGCGAGCGCCGGGGCCATGCGCTCGCGCTCGTCGCCGCGGTCCTGCTCCATCTCCTGATTCCGGCCTCCCTGCTCGTCGTCTACTGGTTCTGGCCGCCGCCCAAGGTTCCGACCGCCGTCCAGGAAATCCCGGTCGAAGTGGTGATCGAGCAGCCGAAGCCCAAGCCGAAGCCGGCGGAAGAGAAACCCAAGCCGCCGCCTCAGCCCGAGGTCGAAAAGCCCGCCTATGACGCGCCCGCGGCCGCGACAAAGGACGACCTGAACCGCGAGGCGCCCGACAAGACGACGGAGGCCAAGGCCGCGCCCGAAGCCCCTCCCCCGCCGGTCCCGGGCGCGCCGCCGAAGGCGGAGTCAAAGGCGCCGACCCCCGAGCCGGCCGAGGAGCCGAAGGCCGAGACCTCGCCCCCGGCGCACGAGCTCACCCCGTCCCCCGAGGGCGAACTGCCGGCGGACGCGACCCCCAGGCAAGACGAAAGCCCGGCTGAGGCGGCCGCGCCCGCGGCCCCGCCGGCGCCCGCCAAGGCCCCGGCCGGAACGCCGATTCCGACGATCGAGGACCTGCCGCAATACGAGTTCGCCCGCTCAGTCGCGAAGTCGCCGGTCGCCGGCGGAAACGCCGAATCCCGCTATTTCACGATCATCTACGGGATGATTAAGCCGCACCTGCCCGGCCGGGCGCTGCTCGAACTCGCCACCAGGCGGGGCACTGTCGACTTCTATCTCGACGAAGGGGGCAATCTCGTCGGCCGCAAGCTGGCCGCATCAAGTGGCTCCGCAAACCTGGACATCGCCGTCATGGGCGCGATCGCGGTCGCTGGGCCCTATCCTCCGCCGCCGCACTGGTCGCCCATCGGCCTGAGTTTCGAGTTCGGCCGCGGCGTGGGGCCGCGCGGCGGGGATCACTGAACGCAGAGGTAGTTCACCCTGACCTTCTGGAAATCTGGGGTATAGTTGGCCCAGTTGTAGGACGCTCTCATTCCGTATTTCAAGCATTCCTTGTCCGCCACCGCGTAGAATTCGGACGGACGCGGGAATGTGGCGCGGTGCGGCGCGTTGGGATAATAGATGAAGCTGACATCGCGGTAGCTCGAGCAGCCGCTTAGACCCGCGATCATTCCGATCAGGAAGACAAAGCGCATTCTTGCCCCACGCCTTTAAGGCGGGCCGTCCCGGAAGAGCCCGACTCTCTTCATCCCACTCTGCCCGCGCGGCGCTTCTCGCGCAAGCCCATCCCGGCTCACGAAATCATTCCTATAGGCGGCGCCTCATAATGCGGGCCGCCCATGTAGGTAGCGAGCGAGAGTCGGTCGAAGTCGCGCTTTCAGACGAGATCGAGCGTGCCGGCCGGCTGGCCGAAAAGCTCGTAGGTCCAGACCCCGGAAGGACTTCAGGACATGGGGTCGAACGCGTTGATGAGCCGAAGCCGCGGAACGGATGACTCATCGATGGCGGAGCGATCGGCGCGAGCGTCGCGCCGATCGTCGACCTTCGCGCTCGGCTTTGCCCACCGAACCTATTTCAGGTTGCTGAGCAGAGCGGCGCACGCCTGGGGCACGCCGGAATCGGCAGTCTTGCTGCCGGGCATGACTGCCCAGCCGCCCTTTTCGACATAGGCCGCCTGTTGCCATGAGTCGGTCTTTTTCAGCGTCGTCAGGTTCACGGCGGCGTCGGCGCTGCGTTGGAACTGATCGACGCAGATCGGCGCGACCGCAGCGACGACCGCGCTGCTGGCGGTGCTGTCGGCCAGGGTCTTCGCCGAGCTGGCGAGCATCCACCCGCCCCAGCCGAAGCCGATGGCGATCGTCGCGACGACGCCGACGGCGGCGCCCTGCAGGAGCCGCTTGAGCGAGTCTCCCTGATACCAAGCCAAGTTTTGCATGAGACTTTCCTCCCGATCGGGGCGGAAGGAGTCCGCCCCTTTCTGAGTCTTGGGCGACACATTCACAATTGGAGCCGTCGCCGAGGCCCAGTCTTCACTCTGTCGGGCGGGCTCAGTAGTCCATCCCGCCCATTCCGCCGCCGGGCATTGCGGGCGCCGCGTTCTTCTTCGGCGTCTCGGCGACCATCGCTTCGGTCGTGATCATGAGGCCGGCGATCGAAGCCGCATCCTGCAGCGCGACCCGCACCACCTTCGCCGGATCGACGATGCCGGCGTTCAGCATGTCGACATATTGCTCGGTCTGGGCGTCGAAGCCGAAGGTCTGCGACTTGTTCTCGAGAACCTTGCCGACGACGATCGAACCCTCGACCCCGGAATTCTCGGCGATTTGCCGGATCGGCGCTTCGAGCGCCCTGAGCACGATGTTGATTCCGGACTGGACGTCTTCATTGTCGTTGCTGAGCTTGCCGATCGCCGCCTTGGCGCGCAACAGCGCGACGCCGCCGCCGGAAACGATGCCTTCCTCGACCGCGGCCTTGGTCGCATGCATGGCGTCGTCGACGCGATCCTTCTTCTCCTTGACCTCGACCTCGGTCGAGCCGCCGACCCGGATCACCGCGACCCCGCCGGCGAGCTTGGCCAGCCGCTCCTGCAGCTTCTCCTTGTCGTAGTCGGAGGTGGTCTCCTCAATCTGCGCCTTGATCTGGGCGATCCGCGCCTGGATGTCCTGTTTCTTGCCGGCGCCGTCGATGATGGTGGTGTTCTCCTTCTCGATCCGCACCCGCTTGGCCTTGCCGAGCATCTGAAGGGTCACGTTCTCGAGTTTGATGCCGAGGTCCTCGGCGATCATCGTGCCGGCGGTCAGGACCGCGATGTCCTCGAGCATCGCCTTGCGGCGA
>DATGHB010000084.1:0-2299 GCA_035308265.1 Roseiarcus sp. | reverse complement strand
CGGCCTCGGCTAGATTGCACCGCGACTGCACATTCGATCCAAGAAAGGTGGGGGAACCGGCCAAAGAAACGCTAAGCATTTCAAAGGAAGCGAAAATCCCCCACCTTGCCGAAATCGCCCGGAAATCCGCGATTGTGGTATAACTTTCCTGGGCACCATCTAGCTTAATAAGCTATTGATTTTGTTTCACGTTACGCGGACCGCCAGCGCCGGGCCCGCGGCGCCTTCGTTGGGCGGAATTGATGGCGCGACATAGGACGCGATCTCGATCAGGCTGCCGTCCGGATCGCGGCAGTAGACCGACGTGAGCGTGCCTTGTGCGCCTCGTCTCGGGCCGGGGCCGGCGACAATGGCGACGCCCTCAGCTTGCAAGCAGTGAACGACCTCGTCCGGCTTCGAGTCGGTGAGAAAGCAAAGGTCCTCCGCGCCGGCTGCCTCATGGTCGGCCGTGAACCAGTCCTCCTTGCTCGTCAGGACCGGGCGCAGATTGATCTTCTGGCGGCCGAATTTCATCTCGATTCGCGGCGGCCTGCCGGGTGCGGGAAGCGCCTCCTCGCGCGTCATGCCCAGCACGCGCTCATACCATCTCGCAGAGATCTCGAGGTCGGAGACCTGGACGACCAGATGGTCCAGCGCCTGCACTATGAGTGGCATCATACGCTTCCTCTGTTCGAACGCACGGGCGCGCGTTGGCCCTTGAGCTTCGGCGCTCACGGTAATCCATTCTTAACCATGATCCCCGACCTTCCTCGCGCTCCGGGCGCCCTACCTTGAGGAACCGGCGCCCGCGAAACTGAACGCCGCAAGAGGTTTCTCATGGTCAAGAAAGCAGGCGGCAAAGGCAAGTCGAGCAGGAATACCGCGCCGGCCGCATCCGACGACCGCTCGGCCGTGGTCGCGAGCGAGCCGGACGAGCGCCGGATCCGCGAACGCGCCTACGACATCTGGATCGAGGAAGGCCGGCCTCACGGCCGCGACCTCGCGCACTGGCGGCGCGCCCGCCAGGAGCTCCATCAAGAGCTTTGACAGGAGGTCCGATAGGGGCCCTCGCCGTTTTATTTCCGAAGGCGTGACGACCGGGTTGCGGGAAAACACGGCGAGCTCTTCGCGCGCGGCTTTGCGGGTCATGTCTCCGCAGGCTAAGGGAAGGGGCTCGGGCCGTTCCGGCTCGGGCCGGGGTTGCCCATTTTGCAGGGCGCTACGGCGGATTCTCGAAGCGGAGCTTGTCTTGTCCGGGCAAAAGCCGGCCCTTCCGGCCTCGATCGACGAAACCCTGGCCGTGCTGGGCAGAGCCTCCTATATCGGCGACCGCGCGCTGGCGACTGTCATTTTCCTCAGCCTCAGGCTGGGGCGTCCGCTGTTCCTCGAAGGCGAAGCCGGCGTCGGCAAGACGGAGGTCGCCAAGGTCCTCGCCGCGTCGCTCGGCCGCAGGCTGATCCGCCTGCAATGCTACGAGGGCCTCGACGTCGCGAGCGCGGTCTACGAGTGGAACTATCCCGCGCAGATGATGGCGATCAGGCTCGCCGAGGCCGCCGGCGAGCACGACAAGGACCGTATCGAGCACGACATCTTCTCCGAGCGCTATCTGATCAAGCGCCCGCTCCTGCAGGCGCTGGAGCCGAGTGCTGCCGGCGCGCCGGTGCTGCTGATCGACGAGATCGACCGCGCCGACGAAGCCTTCGAAGCCTATCTGCTCGAGATCCTGTCCGACTTCCAGGTGACGATCCCGGAAATCGGCGTCATGACCGCGCCCGCTCCTCCGATCGTCGTCATCACCTCCAACCGCACCCGCGAAATCCACGACGCGCTCAAGCGCCGCTGCCTCTATCACTGGGTTGGCTATCCCGACCTTGAGCGCGAAATGGCGATCGTGCGCGCCAAGGCGCCGCAGGCGCCCGAGCGGCTGACCGCGGAGCTCGTCGCCTTCGTCCAACGTCTGCGCAAGCAGGACCTGTTCAAATCGCCGGGCGTCGCCGAGACCCTCGACTGGGCGGCGGCGCTCGCCGAACTCGACGCGGTCGCGCTCGATCCGGCCCAGGTCTCCGATACGCTCGGCGTCCTGCTCAAATATCAGGACGACATCGCCAGGATCGAGGGCGCGAAGGCCGGGGCGCTGATCGAGGAGACGCGCGCCGAGCTTCGCCGGCTCGAAATTGGGTAGGGCGCGAACCAACCGACAGCGCCGCCCCTCAGCGCGATGACAAGGGTGACGGCCGGCACTATCTCTTGGACAAGAGTGAGATCGCCCCGAGCCGACATGAGCGCGATTGTGGAAGCCGAACCTCGAGGCGTGCTCGCC
>DATGHB010000083.1:0-12076 GCA_035308265.1 Roseiarcus sp. | reverse complement strand
GGCGAGAGCGGCAGGTCGAGGCCGGCCATCCGCCCGACCTGCTTCGCCCACAGGCCTCCGGCGTTCACCACATGCTCGGCGTTGATGACGCCCTTCTCGGTCCCGAGGTCCCAGGACGAGTCGGGGCGCTGCCTGAGTTCGATCACCCGGTTGTGCTCGATTACCGTCGCGCCGCGTTTTTTGGCCGCCCGGGCGTAAGCCCAGACCGTTCCTGTGGTGTCGACATAACCCTCGCGATCCGCCCACATGCCCCCGAACACACCGTCCACGTCGATGATCGGGCAGCGGGTCTTGATTTCCTCCGGCGTGATCAGGCGGACGTCGTCGATGCCGATCGCCTGGAAGCGGCGATAGGACGCCTGCAGCCATTCCCAGCGCTCGGGCGCGGAAGCCACGTGAATACCGCCGGTCATGTGCATGCCGATCGACTGGCCCGATTCGGCTTCGACTTGCCTGAGAAGGTCAATCGTATAGGCTTGGAGGATCGCCATGTTGGGGTTGGCGTTGAGGGCGTGGAAGCCGCCGGCGGCGTGCCAGGATGAGCCCGCCGTCAGGACCGAGCGCTCGATGAGTGCCACGTCGGTCCACCCCAATTTGGTGAGATGATAGAGCACGGAAGCCCCGACCACGCCTCCGCCGATGACGACGACGCGATAGCGCTCTTTCATGCCAAGGACCCCTTCCGCCGAACCGCCCGCCGATTCCCATGCTATCGACCCGTTCGCCGCGCGTCTAGACAATGATGTCCAGTGGCTGCGCGCCGGTCCGATTTTGTCGGCGAGTGTGGCTTTTGTCGCCTTGTCGGGGGAGGCCGAATATGCGTATGGATGGCTGTCCGCGCCGGCCGCAACGGTTGGATTCGCAGGGCTCCTGAAGCAGCCGCCGCCGCGGCGAGCCAAGGATGCAGGGCGGCGGGGGTCGATGAACGTTTCTTACAGAAAGCAGCCGGCAGGGTCGCCGATAGGAGACCGGAGACGGCGGCAAGGGGGATCGCCCGCGGAGCCAGGGCTTTCCGGAAACCCGGCGAGAGCGAGGGAAGACATCGGCGGAGATTGAGGATTGTTCGTGCGCGTGCATGCGTTCTGAGGCGAAGGGGTGGGATGAGGCGGAGCGGGGCCTTGACGCTCGGGTTGGTCCTGACGCTTGGCGGGGTGACCGGCGGCCGGGGACAGGAGCTATCGAGTTCTGTAACGGCGGCAAGCGCGCCGTCATGGCCGTCGCTGGGCGGGTTTGCCCTGCCGGCGCTTCCCGAGAATTGGGCCGATCTGCCGTTCAAGCTGACCGCGTCAGAGACCACGTCCTACAACTCGAACATCAATGCGCTCCCGCTTGGCTTCGCCGTGCCGCCGCGCGAGGTGCGCGCCGATTTCACCACGACGACCAATTTTGGCTTCTCCACCAAGGCCAACGTGTACGGCCAACAGCTGTATTTTGACGCGACGTTCGGAGTGATACGCTATCTTCATCAGGTCAATTTCAATTCGGACGTGTACACGCTCAGCGCCGGCGATAACTGGACCCTGACATCACGGTGCGCTGGAAATCTTGGCGTGACCCTCTCCAAGTCACCGGCCGAAATTACCGAAGTGGTTGGAAGCGGCGTCAACTACATCACATCGAATGCCCTCAACGAAACCGGAAAATGCGCGGTCTCCAACGGGTATTCGGTGCTCTTCAACGGCAGCCTGACCCGGGACACCAACTCGAACCCGATCGACGCCGTCAACAACGTCCGGACATCGATGGTCGGGGCCGGCATAGAATACGCTAAGGGGCCCAGCACCCTCACCGCGCTGGCGAGCATTTCCGACACCAACTACACCAATCGAGCCGCGACAGCGATCGTCGCGGGACTGGCTACCGAGGTCGATTTTCACAGCTTCAGCCTGAATTATACACGGCAGATCAATCCCAATCTTTCGGTAAGCGGGCTCATTGGACTGGTCGGGGTGACCAACGGCTTCACCTTCGGCCTTCCGAAGACGCTGCTGCCGATCTACACCTTGAGCACGACCTGGGCGATGACGCCCAAACTGAGTCTGACCGCCTCCGGGTCGCGAACCGTTGCTCCTCCGACGACGGTGATCGCCAACGCGGAGATTGACTATGATGCGACGATGAGTCTGGCCTACCAGATGACGCCCAAGGTCGGCTTAACTCTCACCGGTTCGGCCGGCTACACCACCGCCGGCTTCACGCCTGCCCGGACTGCGGCGATCCTTACGCCCTTTTTCACCGGCGCTTCGAATTTCTATACGGCGACCGCCGGCTTGACCTATGCGATGACGCCCTTCCTTTCGGCCGGGCTTACCGCCTCCTATACCGAGCGGGTCGGAGACCATCTGATTACGCCCCAGAATTTGGTGATGCTAAACCTGAACTACAGGCCATACTGAGAGTTGGAAGTTGGAGCGGAAGCCATGCTGAGAACACTGCGAACGGCCCGGCCGCGGTTGCTCGGGCTTGCCGTATTGACCCTAATCGCCGTCCTGATCCTCGGCCTGTTCGTTGCCGCCCCGGCGCGGGCCGCCGGCGGCCGGGTCTTGACGTCGCAGGACGTCGTCTCCATCAAGGTCGTCAACCAGCCGGACATGGACACCACGACCCGCGTCGAGACGGATGGCACGATCAGCTTTCCCTATGTCGGCCGGATCAGGGCCGCGGGATTGACCGAAGACCAGGTCGCGCACGCCATCGAGCGGCAGCTGGCGTCGCGTCAGATTGTCACCGAGCCCCATGTGCTGGTCGAAATCACCACCTTCGGCACCCAAGCAAGCGTGCAGGGCCAGGTGGGCGCGCCCGGGGTCTATACGCTCGACCGGCCAACCAATCTCACCCAGCTCCTGTCTCGGGCTGGCGGAATACGGGACGCGGCCCTTGGCGGAACGGTCATAGTTCGCCGCGCCGGCGGCGGGATCGTCAAGTTCGACGCGAAGGACGTCCAGGCCGCGCGCGGGCCCGGCGCCAATTTCCGGATCGCGAACAATGACGAGGTTTTCGTCGACCTTGCGCCGTTCTACTACCTCTATGGCTACGTAGGCAAAACAGGGGAATACCCGCTGCTGCGTCCCCTGACGGTCCAGCAGGCGATCGCGATCGGCGGCGGACTGGCGACCCTCGGATCGGAATGGCGGATCAGGATCAAGCGCATGTCAGGCAACGGTCAGACCTACGAGGTCCCCGCTTCACTTGACGACCAGGTGGAAGCAGGCGATACGATCATCATCAGCGAGCGCATATTCTAGACATTAATCTCTGCTATTTTCGGCGCTCGGCCATTTGCGCTCGTTCTGAATTACCGCAGAGCGCGGGAGTTGGGTCATGTCGGTCAGCCAGATTCTGGTGATCCTTTTGCGCCGGGGGTGGATCGTCCTCCTGTCGCTCCTGACGACCACGATCGTGGCGGGAGGCGTGTTGCTGTTTGTGCCGGGCCGTTACGATGCGGTCGCAACCGCGAGCATCGACCCCGGCAGCGTCGACCCGATTTCCGACGCGACGACCGGTCTCGGGGCAATCGGACTGATCCAGGGCAACATCATCTCGCTCGTCAAGAGCGAGCGGGTTGCGACCGACGTCGTCCGGCGATTGAACCTGACCGACAATCCCCAGATTCAGCAGAGTTTCCGGAAGTCCGGCTCCTTCGGCCGCGAAAGCATCGAGGAATGGATGGCCGCGGGCCTCGTGAAGAACGTGGATCCCAAATTCGCCATGGGAACCAACGTTTTGGAGATCAAATACAAGTCAGGCGACCCGAACCAGGCGGCATTGATCGCCAATGCGTTTCTTGCGGCGACCATCGACGGATCGGTGGCCATGAAGGCCGCCGAGGCCGATCAGACCGCGCGCTGGTTTGCCCCTCAACTCGACGAGTTGCGCAAGGAACTGGAGCAGGCGCGCGCGGCGCTTACAGCCTTCCAGGCCAATACGAACATGGTGGCCCCTTCGGCCGGCGGCGGGGATAGGGAGACGAGCCAGTACATGGCGATCGCCCAGGAGTTGTCGACCGCCAGAGCCTCGCTCACCGCCCTTCAAAGCCGCCTGACCGGCGGCTCCACCGACCTGGCGAACGACCCGGCGGATCCGGATCTGCAAATTCTCTCAGGCTTGAAGGAGAAGCTGACGACCGCCGAAGCCGAGATCGGGGCGGCCAAAGGCCAACTCGGTTCCAGGAACCCAAAGATGCTGGCCCAAGAGGGGAATGTCGCCACGGTTCGCCGGGAGATTGCGGAAGCGACCGAGAAAATGCACCAGCATCTGAAAGAGCGCATTGAAACGACCAAGACCCAGATCGCTTCGCTCGAGTCCGAGCAGGCCGCCGCGCAGAAAGCATTGATCGAAGTCCAGGCCCAGCGCGACCGGCTAGCCCAGCTGCAGCGCGAGGTCGCATTCCGCGTCGACCAGCTCGACGCCCGGGAAAAGACGGCGGAACAGGCGAAGCTGAAGAGCAAGCTGACTTTCTCGGACATGACCGTCCTCGACAAGGCGTCGCCGCCCGTCGCGCCGGCGTTTCCAAAGCCCTTCATCGTGATGCCGGTCGGAATCGCGGCGGGCCTTGCGCTCGGGCTCATCCTCGCGCTGCTCGCGGAGGCGGCGGATCGCAGGGTTCGCTTTCCGATCGATCTGGAATATGTTGCCCCGGCCCCGTTCCTGGGCGCCATCGATGGCGCGCGGGGCTCGAGGGCGAGGATTGGCGCGTCGCGCCGCGGCCTTCGACACGCGTGAGCGCATAGGAAGCGGCCGTATTCAACGATCGAATGTTCGGGGCCGCGGCGGCTTGAAGCGCCTGCAACGGTTCGGGAAACAATTGCAGAGTAAGGTCGTTTGTCGGATCCGCCGGGGTTGGCGGGCCGACAACAGGACATTGAGAGCTTGAGCCCATGGCGATGAGATCGAATTATCAGAAGGACAATGATAATATCGTCGCCGTTCAGACCTCCAAGGATCCGATCGAGCAGCAGATCCTGGCGGCCGGCAACCTGAGCGAAGCTCAGGTCGAGGCCATCCGCGGATTTCAGCGGCGCAAGGGGCTGACGTTCGGAGAGGCCGCCATCGCGCTCGGCCTCGTGCGACGCGACAGTCTGTTTCTGGCGCTGTCCAAACGCTACAATTATCCGGTTCTCAATTTCGGAGTCGACGAAGCCCGTTTCTCCCGCGAGCTGGTGGTCGGCTACCAGCCTTTCAGCACCGCGGCCGAGGCCTTCCGCTCCGTGCGGTCCGCGCTCGCGACCGGCCCGCTTTCGCAGGGCAAGAACGCCTTCGCCGTGATCGGGCCGCATGCGCGGGTCGGGGTCACCTATTTCGCCGCCAATCTGGCGCTGTCTTTCGCCCAGATGGCTGTTCCCACTCTCCTTGTCGACGCCAACCTGAGGAAGCCGAGGCTCGCGACTCTGTTCGGCGTCGATCCGAAGACGGAGGGCCTGGTCGAGGCCTTGACTCATGGCGACGCCGAATTGCCGCCGGTCACCCTCGACATCGTGCCGGGCTTGTCGCTGCTGGTCGCTGGAGCGACCGCGCCCCACCCGCAGGAGCTCCTCAGCTCCAAGGAATTCCTGACCCTGTCGCAGAACGCGCAGCGCAACTATGGCGTGGTGATCTACGACACGCCTGCGGCGCTGGACAGCGCCGACGCTTATGTTGTCGCCTCCCGGGTCGGCGCGGCGATCGTCGCTGCCCGGCGGCACCGGACGAAGGCGAGGGACGTCGCCAAGATCTCGCGGGCGCTGGAAGGCTTCCAGTGCGACCTCGCGGGCACGGTCCTCTCCCGCTTCTGATCCGTCCCCGCAGGGACGATTTGGATTGTCTTGGGCGGCCGCCGTTTCGTGGGCGAAGGTCCCGATTCCGGGGCTTGGATTTCCTTGGATTTCCTTGGATTCTCTCGTCAGAATCGAGACTTATCAGTGGGTTACGAGAGATTCTCCGGAATCGAAATTTTTCGGCCGTCCTTGGCGACCCCGCGCGGATGGGCGGTAGCGGCGCTGGCCTGGCGAGGATCGAGCATGGAGCAAGCTTAGCGTCGTTTCTGCTTTCCTGCAAGAGAATGTCGGTTCGGCTTTCTTGCAGAAATCGTCTCGCCGCGCCAGACATCATCGGCGCCGTTCGCCTCAATCCAAAAGCAAACCGCGCTAACCCGCGAGCTCACGCAGATAGGCCCAGGTGTAGAGGCCGGTGTCGTGTCCGTCGTCGAACACGATCTTGACTGCGTAATTGCCCACCGGTTCAAGGCCGACGATGGCGACGTTTTCCTTGCCGGTGACGATCCGCCTCTGGCTCGGCGAATGGCCCTTCACCTCCGCGCTCGGGCTCTCGACGCGCAGCTTCTCAGCGGTGAGCCGGATCGTCTGGCCGTCGTCGAAGGCGACCTCCAGCGTCCGGCCCTTGTCCCTGGCCGTGATGTCGGTGGGCCAAGGCGCTGAGGGCGAGGCCATCGGCTTCAGTCCAGAATGCGGATGCGTGGCGCGGGCCTGGCGCCGGGCGCGCCGGCGGCGAGCGTATCGGCGACGCGCCGGGCGATCTCGAGGAAGGCGTTCGCTTGCGCGCTCTCCGGCATGGTCGCGGCCACCGGGCGGCCGTCATCGGAATTGACGCGGATGGCGAGGTCGAGCGGCGCTTCGCCCAGGAAGGGGACGCCGAGCGTCTCGGCTTCCTTGCGCGCCCCGCCATGGGAGAAGACATCGGTCCGCCCGCCGCAATGCGGGCAGACGAAATAGCTCATGTTCTCGACGATGCCGAGGATCGGCACCTCGACCTTGCCGAACATCGAAATCCCCCGTCTTGCGTCGATCAGCGCCAAGTCCTGCGGCGTCGAAACGATGACCGCGCCGGCCAGCGGAACGTTCTGGGCCATGGTCAGCTGCACGTCTCCGGTGCCGGGCGGCATGTCGACGATGAGCGCGTCGAGTTCGCCCCATGCGACCTCGCGCAGGAGCTGGTTTAAGGCCGAGATCACCATCGGCCCGCGCCAGACCACCGGCGCGCCCTCTTCGATCAGGAAGCCGATTGACATCACCTTGACGCCGAAGCTTTCGATCGGGATCAGCCGCTTGCCGTCCGGCGCAAGGCCCGGCTTGGCGTGGATGCCGAAGAGCCTCGGCATGGACGGTCCGAACAGGTCGGCGTCGAGAACGCCCACTTTAAGCCCGAGCCTGGTCAGGCCGACCGCGAGATTGCAGGCGACCGTGGATTTGCCCACGCCGCCCTTGCCGGAGGCGACCGCGACGATGTGCTTAACCCCGGGCAAGGGTTCGCTCGGCCGGCCATGCCGGCGCGGCGGCGCACCCTGATGAGCATCTCCAGGCGACGCGCCGGCGCCGCCGCGCGCCTGCTCCGCGGTCAGCGTCACCACCGCGCCGGCGACGCCTGGAATCGCCCGGATCGCCGCCTCGGCCTTCTCCCGCATCGGCTCCATCGCGCGGGCCCGCGCCGGATCGATGGCGATCGCGGCGAAGACCTTGCCGTCCCGGATGGTCACGCCGGAAACCGCCCCCGATTCGGGGAGCGAGGCGCGACCGTCGGGACCGGGAACCGCCTTGAGCGCCGCCATCACCTCGTCGCGAGAAACCATCTCAATCTGTCCTGCTCGCCTTCCCGCCCGCTGCGGATTGGCCGCGCCCGGCCGCCGAGCGCGTCTCGTCCGGCAAGCGCCAATCGAGTCTGTCCCGCAGAGTCACGACCGTGCCCACGATAATGATCGAGGGTCCGCTCAGCTCAGCCTCGCGGGCCTTCGCCGCCAGCGTCGCCAGCGCGCCGACGACCACCCGCTGATTGGGCCGGGTGGCGTTGTCGATGATCGCCGCCGGCAGATTGGGGTCGGCGCCGCGGGCGATGAACTCGCGGGTCAGCGCCTCGACATTGCGCAGCCCCATATAGATCGCTGCCGTCTGGCGCGGTTGCAAGAGCGCGGTCCAGTCGAGATCGATTCGGCCGTCCTTCCCGTGGCCGGTCACGAAGACGCAGGATTGCGCGTGGTCGCGATGGGTGAGCGGAATGCCGGCATAGGCCGCGGCGCCGATCGCCGCGGTGATTCCCGGACAGACCTGGAACGGGATCCCCTCGCTGGCCAGGGCTTCGATCTCCTCGCCGCCACGGCCGAACATGAATGGGTCGCCGCCCTTGAGCCTGAGCACCCGCTTGCCCTCCCTGGCGAGAGAAACCATGAGGGCGCTGATCTCGCCTTGCGGCAGTTCGTGGTCCTCCGGCTGCTTGCCGACGTAGATGCGCTCGGCCTCCCGGCGCACCAGCTTGATCACGTCCGGATCGGTGAGCCGGTCGTAGAGCACGACATCGGCCTTTTGCATGAGCCTGAGCGCGCGGAAGGTCAGGAGGTCGGGATCGCCCGGCCCGGCGCCGACGAGGTAGACTTCGCCGCGCGGCGCCTCGGCGCTCTCCGCGGCCGCGAGGTCGATGGCGCGGGCGAGCTCGGCTTCGGCGCGCTCGTCGCCGAGGAGGGCGCGCTCGCCGATCGGCCCCTCGAGAACCGTCTCCCAGAACCGGCGGCGCAGAACGGGAGAGGCGATCGCCCTGGCGACCGCGCCGCGAACTCCGCCCATCAGCTCCGCCAGGCGCCCGTATGCCGCAGGAATCTGGGTTTCCAGGCGGGCCTTCAGCATGCGGCCCAGAATCGGCGAAGCGCCGCCGGTCGAAATCGCGATCACGAGCGGCTCACGGTCGACGATCGAGGGCATGATGAAGTCGCAGAACTCAGGCCGGTCGGCGACATTGATCAAGACGCCGGCGCGTTTCGCCGCCGCCCAGGCTTCCGCCGCGCGCCGTTCGTCCTCGACCGCGACGAAGCAAACCGCGGCGTCCTCGAGGTCCTTGGGCTCGGGATCGCGCGCCTCGTGGCGAAAGTCGGGAGACTCTCGAAGCTCGCGAAACTCGTCGCTGAGCGCGGCCGCGAATGTCGTCACTCGCGCGCCGGCGCGAATGAGGTAGTCCGCCCGGCGCGCGGCCACGACCCCGCCGCCGATGACGACCGCGGCCTTGCCGTTGAGCTCGAGAAAAATCGGCAGATGGCGCATCCGTGACCAGCCTTATGTCACAGCGCGCGGCCGCCGTCGCGGGCCATCGCCTAACTTGTCAGCGCAGTCGACTTAGCGCCAGCGCTTGGCGACCGCCTCGCGCACCGGCGTCTCGACCTCGGGCGGCGCCTTTTGGATATAGGCCAGAGCGCGCTCGAACTTGGCGGCGTCCTTTGCTTCCAGCGTCTCGAGATAGCGGATCGCCGCGGTGAGGGAGAACGGCTCGCCGGCGCCCTCCTCGAAATTGCTCGAAAGCGCGGTCCAGATCGCGGCGTCGTAACTGAGCGACTCGGCCCAGGCGGCGATCGTCGCGACAACCTGCGGATGGCGTCGCACGGCGACGTCGCTTTGCCTGCCGGAAGCGGTCTCGACGAAGCCGACCGCGCGCGCGTTTGGCATCCCTTCGCGGATTTGGAGGTTTTCGATCGCCGCATCGAGCTTGTCGAGCCCGCTCGGCGCTGAATAGGTCTTGCAGACGTCGCCGAAGGTTTCGTCGATCGCGAGGGTCAGGCGCCCGTCGTTCGAGATCCGGCAGAACTCGATCGGCAGCAGCGGACCGTCGGCCGCGAATTTGGCGGCGATCTTGAGTTCGCGCGGATCCCACACCAGCGATCCCCACGCCACAACGGCGATCTTCATGTTGACCTCCTCATGAAAACCGCCACGCGCTCAGGCGTAGAACACCTTGCCCGGATTGAACAGGTTCTGGGGATCGAACGAGGCTTTCACGCGGCGCATGAGGTCGATCGCGACGGCCCCGTGCTCCTCCTCCATATATTCGCGCTTCTTCTGACCGACCCCGTGCTCGCCGGTGCAGGTTCCGCCCATGGCGATGGCGCGAAGGGCGAGGCGGTGGGCGAAAGCGTCCGCGGCCTCGATCTCGGCCTTGTCGTCGAGGTCGATGAGGGGCGTCACGTGAAAGTTCCCGTCGCCGACATGGCCGACGATCGGCGCGACGAGGCCGCTTTTTTTGATGTCCTCGAGCGTCTCTTCGACGCAGTCGGCGAGGCGCGAGATCGGCACGCAGGCGTCGGTGGCGAACGGCCGGCTGCCTGGCCGCAGCGTCAATTGCGACCAATAGGTGTCGTGGCGGGCCTGCCAGAGCTTGCTGCGCTCCTCCGGCCTGGTGGCGGAGGCGAACGGGCCGCCGCCGTGCTCTGCCGCGATGTCGCCGAAGCGGCTCGCCTGTTCGGCGACGCTCTGCTCCGTGCCGTGAAACTCGACCAGCAGCAGCGGCTGCTCGGGCAAGGAGGTATGCGAATAATTGTTGAAGGCGCGCACCGACAGCGTGTCGATGAGCTCGATCCGCGCGACCGGCAGGCCCGACTGGATGGTCTCGATCGTCGTCTCGCAGGCCTCCCGCACGCCGGGAAACGAGCAATGGCCGGCCGCGATCGCCTCGGGGATTCCGGAGAGCCGGAGCGTTGCTTCGACGATCACGCCGAGCGTGCCTTCCGCGCCGATGAACATGTGGGTGAGGTCATAGCCGGCGGAGGATTTCTTCGCCCGCGTGCCGGTGCGCAAAAACGATCCGTCGGCGACCACCACGCCGAGCGACAGCACGACGTCCTTCATGGTGCCGTAGCGCACCGCGTTGGTGCCCGAGGCGCGGGTCGCGGCCATGCCGCCGAGCGAAGCGTCGGCGCCGGGATCGATGGGAAAGAAGAGACCGCTGTCGCGCAGATGCTCGTTGAGCTGCTTGCGGGTGACGCCGGGCTCGACGACGCAGTCGAGATCGTCGGCGTTGACGGCGAGCACATTGTTCATGCGCGAAAGATCGAGCGAGACGCCGCCGTGCGGCGCGTTGACATGGCCCTCGAGCGACGAGCCGACACCGAAAGGAATGATCGGCGCGTCGTGCCTCCCGCAGAGCTTGACGAGGTCGATCACATCCTCTTTGGACTCGGCGAACACCACCGCGTCCGGCGGCTCGTTCTCAAGCCAGGTCAGCGTGTGCCCATGCGCCTGCCGAATCGCCTCGGAGGCGGTGAAGCGGTTGCCGAAACGGGCGGCGAGATCGGAAGTGAGCGCGGCGACCGTTTCGCTCGAGAGACGGCCGTCACGCCGGCGGACGGAGAGGTGGGTCACGGGGTTTGCAGGGTTTCCTTGGGATGAGGACTTAAGATTAGGCGCGCGGCGGCAGGATGGCTAGGGGAGCCTGCGCGAAGCGCGCGCAAAGGCGCGAACTTGCCGGCGCCGGGGTTTCGGGCCACCCTCCCGCGAGGCGCCGGCCCAAGGCGGCGGAGGAGGAGGGGCTGTGGCGGGCATCACCCATCGGAAGGTCGAAGCGAACGGAATCCGCATCCATATCGCCGAGGCCGGAAGCGGGCCGCTGGTGCTCCTTTGCCACGGCTGGCCGGAATCCTGGTATTCGTGGCGCCGCCAGCTCACTGCGCTGGCCGAAGCCGGCTATCGCGCGGTCGCGCCGGACATGCGCGGCTACGGAGAGACCGACCGGCCCCAGGAGGTGGAAAAGTACACCCTCCTGCATCTGGTCGGCGACATGATCGGCCTCATCGACGCGCTCGGAGAGGAGCGGGCCGCGATCGTCGGCCACGACTGGGGCGCGCCGGTCGCCTGGCATGCGGCGCTTCTGCGCCCCGATCGGATCCGCGGCGTCGTGGGCTTGAGCGTGCCATTCCGCCCGCGCGGGCGCGTCCGGCCGACGACCGCGATGCCGCAAACGGACGCCTCGCAATTCTATCAGCTCTATTTCCAGGCGCCCGGCGTCGCCGAGGCCGAATTCGAGCGCGACCCGCGCGAGACCATCCGGCGCCTGCTCTATTCCGTATCCGGCGACGCTCCCCGGGGGACCGCGAACGGCGCCGCGGGACCGGGCATGGTCCCGCGGACCGGCGGGTTTCTCACCCGGTCGGTCGACCCGCCTGAACTGCCGCCCTGGCTGACCGAGGCGGACGTGGACTTCTATGCGGGCGAGTTCCGGCGCACCGGCTTTCGCGGGGGCTTGAACTGGTATCGCAACATCGACCGGAACTGGGAGCTTCTCGCGCCGTTCGCCGGGCTCAAGGTGACGATCCCGGCGCTCTACATCGCGGGCG
>DATGHB010000082.1:0-4458 GCA_035308265.1 Roseiarcus sp. | reverse complement strand
TCCGCGCGCTGGGAGAGCCTGCTCCAGGACAGTCGGCCGGGAGCGCCGAACTCCGGCAGGTAGATGTTCTCGAGCACGCTTAAGTCCGGCGCGAGGCTCGTCTCCTGCATCACGATCGCGACGCCGGCGCGGATCGCTTCGCGCGCCGAGGCGAAGCGCGCGGCCGCGCCAAAGAGGCTGATCTCGCCGCGATCAGCCGAGAGGTGGCCGGAGACGATCCGCGAGAAGGTGGATTTTCCCGCGCCGTTCGCGCCCACCAGCGCGTGAATCTCGCCCGCGCGAAGCGAGAAAGCGACGCCCGACAGCGCCTGCGTGCGTCCGAACGCCTTCCAGACGTCGCTCGCCTCGAGCGCGATCGCGGGCTCCGCTTCGACATTTGCTGCTAAAGCCATCGTCATGACGCGCGGTGGCGCGCCCAGCGCTTCGCCCAGCCCAGACCGGCTCGCGTGTCGCCCGCCGGACGGTACTCGCAGCCGACCCAGCCGTCATAGCCGACCTCGTCGAGGAGAGGGAGCAGATAGTCATAGTTGACTTCGCCCTGATCCGGTTCGTGGCGCTCCGGGACGCCAGCAATCTGCACATGCGCGTAACGGCCCGCAAGACGCCGGACATGCATGGCGAGATCGCCCTCCATGATCTGGCAATGATAGAGATCGAGCTGCAGCTTGAGGTTCTCCCGACCCGCCTCCTCGATGACGCTCATGGCATCGCCGGTCGTGTTGAGAAAATAGCCGGGCATGTCGCGCGTGTTGATCGGCTCGATCACCAGTGTCACGCCTTCTTCGGCCAGGCGGTCGGCGGCGTGCCTGAGATTGGCGACATAGACGGCCCGTCCCTCGCGCCGGTCTTGGCCTTCCGGCCAGTTTCCCGCCATGGCGTGAAGGCGCCGGCACTTCGTCGCGCGCGCATAAGGCAGCGCCCGCTCGAGCGACTTCATGAATTCGTCCTCACGCCCGGGGAGCGCGGCCATGCCCCGCTCGCCCTTGGCCCAGTCGCCCGGCGGCAGATTGAACAGCGCCTGGGTCAGATGATGCCGCTCGAGCCGGGCGGCGATTTCGTCGGCGGGGAAATCATAGGGAAAGAGGAACTCGACCCCGGCGAACCCGCAATCCGCGGCGACCGCGAACCGGTCGAGAAACGGCGTCTCCTCAAACATCATGCTGAGATTGGCGGCGAGCTTCGGCATTGTATGTCTATTTTCCAGGTCAGGAGGGCTTGAGCGCGGCGACCTGCTCCGGCGTCAGCGGGCGCACCCGGGAGCCGCGGAGCAGAAGGAACAGCTTCGCTGTCTCCTCGAGTTCTTCAATCGCATTGGCGGCGGCGTCGAGAGAGGCGCCCGCGACCACCGGTCCGTGATTGGCGAGCAGGACGGCGTGATGCTTTCCCGCGAGCTTTCTCACCGCATCCGCGAGGTTGAGATCGCCGGGAGCGTGATAGGGAACGAGCGGCAGCCGCCCGACGCGCATGACGTAATACGCGGTGATCGGCGGCAGCACGTCGTCCGCGTCGATGTCGGCGAGCGCGGAGACCGCCACCGAATGGGTCGAGTGCAGGTGCACGACCGCAAGCGCCTCGCGGCGCTCCTCGTACATCGCGCGGTGAAGGAAGCTCTCCTTGGTCGGCGGATCGCCGCTGACCAGCCTTCCGGCCGCGTCGAGCTTCGCCAGGCGGGCGGGGTCAAGGCGCCCAAGCGAGACATTGGTCGGCGTCATCAGCCAGCCATCCTCGAGCCGGACGCTGATGTTGCCGGAGCTGCCGAAGGTCAGCCCGCGCGAAAATAGCGAGCCGCCCAGCCGGCAGATGGCCTCGCGCAAACCCCCTTCGCTCAGTCGAGACATCGGATCGCCTTCAGGAAGAAATCCTCGCCGCCGAAATTGCCGCTTTTCAGCGCCAGCGCCAGCGTAGGCTCGCCGAGGCTCGCCGTCCAAGGCACGCCCGGCTCGATCTCCCGGCCGATGCGCAGTTCCGTGACCCCAAGAGCCTGGACGACCGCGCCCGAGGTCTCGCCGCCGGCGACGACGAGGCGGCGGACCCCGCGCTTCACCAGCCCTTGAGCGATCTCGGCGAGCGCGCCCTCGACGAGGCCGCCCGCGCGCTTCCCGCCGAGGCGGTTCTGCACGTCCCGCACCCGGTCCGGACCGGCGCTGGCCGAAACCAGCAGCGGCTCATCGCCGATCAGCGGGGACGCCCAGTCGAGCGCGCGCGCGACCACCGGCTCGCCCGCCGCGAGCGCGAGCGGGTCGATGTCGAACACCGGGTTGGTCCGGCGCATGGACGCAACTTGCGCGAGCGTCGCGGTCGAGCAGGAGCCGGAGATCACCGCCGCGGCGCCGGGCGCCTTGGGCAGACGGTCCGCCTGCGATGTCTTCAGGAGCCCGGCGCGGCGGAAATTCTCCGGCAGCCCGAGCGCGATGCCGGAGCCTCCCGTCACCAGCTTTAAGTCGGCGAGCGCTTCGCCGAGGGCGAACAGATTGTCGTCGGTGACCGCGTCCAGAATGGCGTGCCGACAACCTTCCGCCTTCAGCCGCGCGAATTCGGCGCGCACGGCCTCGGCGCCGCGACTCACAGCGATGAGAGGAACCAAACCGACCTTGTGCGGCGTCTGGCGGGAGAGCACGCGGCGGAGGTTCGGATCGCGCATCGGGGTCAGCGGGTGGTCGCGCATGCCCGATTCGGAAAGCAATACGTCGCCGACAAAGAGGTAGCCGCGATAAATGGTCCGTCCGTTGGCCGGGAATGCCGGACAGAAGACGGTGAACGTCTCGCCGAGCGCATCCAGAATCGCGTCCGCCACCGGCCCGATATTCCCCGCATCGGTCGAGTCGAAGGTCGAGCAATATTTGAAGAAGACCTGTCGCGCTTGGGCGGCGACGAGCCATCGAAGCGCGTCGAGCGATTGCGCCACCGCCTCCGGCGCCGGAACGGTGCGGGTTTTGAGCGCGATCACGATCGCGTCGACGTCAGCCGGAACCGGGCGCGCCGGAGCGCCAATGAACTGCACCGTGCGCATCCCCTGACGAACGAGGGTGTTGGCGAGATCGGTCGCCCCGGTGAGGTCGTCGGCGATCGCGCCGATGAGAAGCGTCATGTCCCATCCCTTGCGTCTGGCGCCCGCATCCCCTTCGCCGGACTCTCTCACCTTGCCCGAGCCGAACGCCCCGCGTCTAGCCGCGCAGCCTCGCCGCGGCGGCTTCGGGCGTGAGATCCCGCTGGGGAGAGCCCAGCATCTCGAACCCGACCATGAATTTCCGGATCGTCGCCGAGCGCAGCAGCGGCGGATAGAAATGCCCGTGCATCTGCCATTCGGCGTGGAGCGCCCCGTCGGTCGGCTTCTGATGGAAGCCCATCGAATAGGGGAACGGCGCATCGAACAGCCGGTCGTAGCGCCTGGTGAGCTGAGATAGCGCCTCGGCGAGCGAGGTCTTTTCGCTTAGCCTCATCTCGTCGAACCCGCCGATGCGCCGGCGCGGTAGGATCATCGTCTCGAACGGCCAGACCGCCCAGAAGGGCGTGAGAACGCAAAAATCGTCATTGGCGAAGACGATGCGTTCGCCCTCTCGAAGCTCCTGCTCCAGATAGTCGATGAGCAGCGGCCTTCCGTGCTTGACCAGATATTCGCCCTGATGGAGCGTCTCCTTCTCCAGTTCGTTAGGGAGGTGGCGGGAGGCCCAGATCTGGCCGTGCGGATGGGGATTGGACGCGCCCATCATCGCGCCCCGGTTCTCGAAAATCGTGACCGCGCCGATGTCGGGCAGTGAGCCCAGCGCGATCGTCTCCACGACCCAGACGTCGACGACGCGCTCGATGTCTGCGATCGTCATGCCCGACAGCGTGAGATCGTGTCGCGGCGAAAAGCACAAGACCCGGCAGCGCCCGCTCTCCCCTTCCGCGACGAGGAGCCCCTTTCTGTCTTCGCTTGCCGGCGCGTCGGCCTGCAACGCCGCGAAATCGTTGTCGAACACGAATGTGTGCGCGTAGTCCGGGTTGCGGGCGCCGCCGGCGCGCCTGTTTCCGGGACAGAGATAGCAGTTCGG
Organism: Roseiarcus sp.; assembly: GCA_035308265.1. Taxonomy (GTDB): domain Bacteria; phylum Pseudomonadota; class Alphaproteobacteria; order Rhizobiales; family Beijerinckiaceae; genus Roseiarcus. The sequence continues at coordinate 424 of DATGHB010000082.1, read as the reverse complement.
GTCATGCGCGAGCGCGGGCGTCGCGGCCTTCGATTCCTGCTGGCCTTGCCAGGGGCGCTGTGTGCGATGCGGCGACACCAGCACCCACTCCCCGGTCAGCGGATTGAGGCGGCGGTGCGAGGCGCTGACGAGCGGGGCGGCGCTTGTCATCCGACGCGCCTCTCAAACCGGGACCAGGCCCGCGCCGTCGGACGGCGCGCAGACGAAGATCTCCGCATCGAGGCCGGTCGCGACCCGATAGCCGTCGGTCAGAATTTGCGACGCCTTGTCGACCGCCGAGGCTTCGATGAGGCTCACCGTGCAGCCGCCGAATCCCCCGCCGGTCATCCGCGAACCGTAGACGCCCTCGACGGTCTGGGCGAGGCCGACCAGCATGTCGACCTCGGGACAGGTGATCTCGAAGTCGTCGCGCATCGAGACATGG
>DATGHB010000081.1:0-3616 GCA_035308265.1 Roseiarcus sp. | reverse complement strand
CGTGACGCCGGATTCGTTCTCCGACGGCGGGCGCCATTACGATCCGGCGGTGGCGATCGCGCGGGCGCGAAAAATGGTCGACGAGGGCGCGGCGATCGTCGACATCGGCGGCGAATCGACCAGGCCCGGCCATCTTCCGGTCTCCGAGGCCGAAGAACTCCGGCGTATTGCTCCGGTCATCGAGGCGCTGGCCGACCTCGATGCGCCGATCTCCATCGATACGGCCAAGGCGGCGGTCGCGCGCGAGGCGGCGCGCCTCGGCGCTTGCGTCATCAACGACATCTGGGGACTTCAGCGCGATCCGGGCATGGCGGACGCGGTCGCGGCGACCGGCTCGGCGGTGGTCGTCATGCACAACCGCGATGAGGTCGATCGGGGAATCGACATTCTCGACGATGTCGAGCGCTTCTTCGAGCGCTCGCTCAACCTTGCCGCCGCGGCCGGGGTCGCCTTCGGACGCATTCTGCTCGATCCCGGCATCGGCTTCGGCAAGACGCCCGAGCAGAACCATGCCTGCATCTGGAACCTCGATCGCTTCCTTGGGCTCGGCGCACCGATCCTGGTCGGCCTCTCCCGCAAGTCGTTCCTCGGCAAGATCCTTGGCGTCGAGGTTGACCGGCGCCTCGCGGGCACGCTCGCCGCGAACACGGTCGCGCTCATGCAGGGCGCTTCGGTGTTGCGCGTGCATGACGTCGCCGAAAACCGCGACGCGCTCGCGGTCTTCGCGGCGCTCAAGGGCGCCCCTCCGCCTTCGCCGGCGGCGGAGGGCAGGGGTGGAAAAGCGCGCATCGTGCTCGCGCTCGGCGGCAATGTCGGCGACAAGCCCGCGAGCCTGCGCAGCGCGCTGCGCGCGCTTGCGAGCCAGCCGGGGATCGAACTCTCAGCCGTCTCCCGCTTCTACCGCACCGCGCCCTGGGGCAGAAAAGACCAAGACTGGTTCGTCAACGCCTGCGCTCTCGGCCGGACGACCCTCAAGCCCGAGGCGCTGCTCGAACGCGTCAAGGCGCTGGAAGTGGAGCTCGGCCGGAAGCCCGCAGAGCGCTGGGGGCCGCGGGTCATCGACATCGACATCATCGCCTACGACGACCTCGAGCTTAAGAGCGAACGGCTGACTTTGCCCCATCCCGAACTGTTCAACCGGGCCTTCGTCCTCGTTCCGCTGGCGGAAATCGCCCCCGATCTCATCATCGCCGGCTCAAGGGTCGGCGAAGCGGCGGCGCGGCTCTTCGCCGACGCTTCGGAGGCAGCGCCCCTCGATTGACCGGACATGGGACTTCATACACGCTGCGCAGCGCGCCCCTTTCCGCCCGATGGATTCGTCAGCCGATGTCCGCCTGGTCGCAAACCTTCACCTTTCTCGATGGGCAATGGCTGGAGGGCAACCACCCGATCGCCGGCCCTCGCACCCACGCCTTCTGGCTGGGCTCGGGCGTGTTCGACGGCGCCCGCGCGTTCGAGGGAGTGACGCCTGATCTGGACAAGCATTGCGCGCGGCTCAACCGCTCGGCCGAGGCCATGTGTCTGAAGCCGACGATGAGCGTCGAGGCGATGCTGGAGATCGCGAGGGAGGGGATAAAGAAATTCGCTCCGGGCGCCGAGCTCTATCTGCGGCCGATGTATTGGCCCGAGCAGAGCGGCGCGACCGCGGTGCCGCCGGACCCGGATTCGACCCGCTTCTGCTTCTGCATTTACGAGGCGCCCTTGCCTCAGCCGACCGGCGTGTCGATCACCCGCTCCGCTTTCGCCAAGCCCCTCGCCGTCACCATGCCGATCGACGCCAAGGCGGGCTGCCTCTATCCCAACAATGCGCGCGCGCTGATCGAGGCCCGAGCGCGTGGCTTCGACAATTGCCTCATGTGCGACATGCTGGGCAATGTGGCCGAGCTGGCGACCGCAAACGTGTTCATGGCCAAGGACGGCATGGTGATGACGCCGATCGCCAACGGGACGTTCCTCAGCGGCGTCACCCGGCGCCGCGTGCTCGCGCTTCTCAGCGCCGACGGGGTCGACGCGCGGGAAGCGACCTTGGGCTTCGCCGATTTCGATTCCGCGGACGAGATCTTCGTCGTCGGCAATTACGGCAAGGTGACGCCAGTCAAGCGCATCGACGGGCGCGATCTGCAGCCGGGTCCGTTCTTCCGCCGCGCGCGCAAGCTCTATTGGGAGTTCGCGCACGCGGGCTAGGAGAAGCCGGGCGTGAGAAGCAGGCGGGAGCGGCGATGGCTACACGGTTGACGATCCGGCTTGATTTTGAGGCCGGCCGGCGCATTGGCGCCGGCAAGGTCGCGCTTTTGGAATCGATCGAGAAGACCGGATCGATCTCGGCCGCCGGCCGCGCGCACCAGATGTCGTACCGCCGCGCCTGGCTGCTGGTCGACAATCTGAACCAGCTTTTTGCCGAGCCGGTCGTTTCGGCGCATCACGGCGGCGCAAAAGGCGGCGGCGCGGCGCTGACCGACCAGGGCCGGCGCATCGTCGCTCTTTACCGCGACGCGGAAGCCAAGATGCGGGCGGCGGCGCAAGGCGAAATCGACGCCATCGAGCGCGCCCTTTCGGCTCGAAAGCCGAGCCCTGAGCCGCCTCCCCCGTGAGCCGGCCCCGCCTGCCTTTGACAGGGCGGGCGCTATGGCGGAAAGAAGCGGCTCATGACGCCGGTCATCAAAATCTGCGGCCTCTCCACGGCCTCCGCGCTGGACGCCGCGCTCGACGCCGGCGCGGACATGGTCGGGTTCGTGTTTTTCCCCAAAAGCCCCCGCCATGTCGATTGGGAGACCGCGCGCGCCCTTGGACAACGCGCGCGCGGACGGGCGAGGATCGCGGCCCTCAGCGTCGACGCCGACGACGAGACGCTTCAGCGCATCGTCGAGACGCTCGCTCCCGACCTCATGCAATTGCATGGGAGCGAAACGCCGGCGCGGGTGAAACGGATCGGCGAGCTTTGCGGTTCTCAGACCATGAAGGCGATCGGGGTCGCCACACGCGCCGATCTCGCCGCCGCCGAGCCTTACGAGAGCGTGTCCGACCTCGTGTTGGTCGACGCCAAGCCGCCGAGGGACGCGACGCTGCCGGGCGGCAACGGCCGTCCGTTCGATTGGCGCCTCGCGCGGGACTTTCGTCCGCGCATCCCATGGCTTCTGTCCGGCGGGCTCGACCCTAGCAACGTGGCGGAGGCGATCGCGCTGAGCGGCGCCAAAGGCGTCGACGTCTCCTCCGGCGTCGAGAGCGCGCCGGGCGTCAAGGACGAGGCCAGGATCAGGGCGTTCGTCGCCGCCGCCAGGCGCACGTTCGCGCGTGCGGCCGAGGAAGTGGACTAGATGAGCAAGCTCGAGAAGCCCAATTCCTATCGCGCGGGCCCCAACGAGCGCGGCCGTTTCGGCATCTTTGGCGGACGCTTTGTTCCCGAGACGCTGATGTCCCTCATCCTCTCGCTTGAGAAGGCTTACGAGGAGGCGAAGGCCGATCCGTCGTTCAAGGCCGAGCTCAACGCCCTGCTCAAGCACTATGTCGGGCGCCCGAGCCCGCTATATTTTGCCGAGCGGCTGACCCACGAACTCGGCGGGGCCAAGGTCTATTTCAAGCGCGAGGAGCTCAATCACACCGGCGCGCACAAGGTCAA
>DATGHB010000080.1:0-7454 GCA_035308265.1 Roseiarcus sp. | reverse complement strand
GACGCCCTGGTCGAAGCGGGCGCGCTTGTCGCGCGCGGAAAGCTGAAACACCAGTATCCGCACAGCTGGCGCTCGAAGACGCCGGTGATCTTTCGCAACACGCCGCAATGGTTCCTGGCGATGGATCGGCCGTTCGCCAATGCGCAGGGCGGCAGGACGCTTCGGGAGATTGCGGTGGACGCGATCGAGCGCACCCGCTGGGCGCCGCCGTCCGGCGAAAATCGGATCAAGGGCATGGTCATGAACAAGCCCGACTGGGTGCTGTCCCGCCAGCGCGCCTGGGGCGTGCCCTTATCGATCTTCGTCCGCAAGGGGAGCCACGAAATCCTGTTCGACGAGGAGGTGAACGCGAGGATTGCGGAAGCCTATGAGCGGGAAGGCGCCGACGCATGGTTCGCATCCGGCGCCAAAGAACGGTTCCTGCGCGCAAAGCACGATCCGGCGACTTACGACAAGATCGACGATCTGGTCGAAGTCTGGTTCGATTCGGGTTCGACCCACGCCTTCGTCCTCGAAGATGCCAAACACTTTCCGGGATTGGCCGGCATCCGCCGCGCGATCGACGGCGGCGAGGATACGGTCATGTATCTCGAAGGCTCGGACCAGCATCGCGGCTGGTTCCAGTCGTCGCTCCTCGAAAGCTGCGGCACGCGGGGCCGGGCGCCGTTCGATGTGGTGCTGACCCACGGCTTCACGCTCGACGAAAGCGGACGGAAAATGTCCAAGTCTCTGGGCAACCAGACTTTCCCCCAGGACGTCATCCGCGCTTCGGGCGCCGACATCCTGCGCTTGTGGGTGGCGAGCGTCGATTATACCGACGATCAGCGCATCGGCCCGGAAATCCTCAAAGCGGTCAGCGACCATTACCGCAAGCTGCGCAATACGATCCGCTGGATGCTCGGAACCCTGGCGCATCGCGAGACAGGCGATTCGGTTGGCCACGCGGCGATGGCCGGTCTCGAGCGGCTGATGCTGCACAAGCTCGCCGAACTCGACGTGAAAGTTCGCGAGGCTTATGGCGATTTCGACTTCGCGCGCGTGGTCGCGGCGCTGACCGCATTCATGAACGCGGACCTCTCAGCCTTTTATTTCGACATTCGCAAGGACGCGCTCTATTGCGACGCGCCCTCCAGCGTCAGGCGTCGCGGCGCCCTGGAGGCGATCGAGCATATCTTCCGCGCGGTGACGGTCTGGCTTGCTCCGGTGCTCGTTTTCACCGCCGAGGAAGCCTGGGCGGCGCGCGATGCGGCTCATGGCTCGGTCCATCTCGAACAGTTCCCGGCCATTCCCGCCGCGTGGCGGGACGACGGGCTGGCCGCGACCTGGGAGATGGTCCGGATGTTGCGCCTCGTCGTCACCGGGGCGATCGAGATCGCGCGGGCCGACAAGCGGATCGGCTCCTCGCTCGAGGCCGCGCCGCGCGTCTATCTGAGCGATCCAGCGCACTTGAAGGCGCTCGACGGCGTCGATTTCGCGGAAGTCTGCATCACTTCAGACATCGCGATCGAGTTTGGGAAGCCGATCCCCGAATCAGCGTTCCGGCTGCCCGAAGTTGCGGACGTCGGGGTCGTCGTCGAGCGCGCTCAGGGGGCCAAGTGCGCCCGCTCGTGGCGCTACTTCGATCCTGCGACCGCTCTGCCCGGTTTTCCCGGCGTGACCCCTCGCGACGGCGAGGCCTTGCGTGAACTTGAAGCCTTGGGTCGGCGCCCGTGAAGCCGCCGGCGGTCGGGGGCCTTATCGCGCTCGGCGTCGTCATCGTCGATCAGATCGCCAAGGCTCTCGTGCTGTCGGGCGCTCAGAGTTCGGCAAGCGATTCGACGCCGCTCGCGCCGTTCCTCGATTTGACCCTGCGGTGGAACCGCGGCATTTCGTTCAGCCTGTTCGCCGGCGATTCCGCGGCCGGGCAGACCGCTCTCCTGACGCTGACCTTGGCGGCGACCGGCTTGCTCGCATGGTGGCTCACGCGAACCCGGTCCTTCCTGCCCGCTGTCGGCCTCGGACTGATCATCGGCGGCGCGCTGGGCAATGCGATCGATCGCATTGCGCATGGAGCGGTCATCGACTATCTGGATCTTCATGCGTTGGGCCGCCAGTTCTTCGTGTTCAATATCGCCGACGCGGCCATCAACATCGGGGTCGCGCTGCTGATTTTCGACTTGTTGCCGATCCGGTCTCATGGCGCGCGCTGAAGAGGGCAAGATCGCCGGGCGGCCCAACGCGGCGGCCCGGGTCGTGGGCGTTGCAAAGGTCATCGAATAGCCGGAATTTGTGGCGAGACACGTTGGCGGACGGCTGTCACAAACGTTGCGGAGGACAAGCTTTGGGGCCGATGGGCGCTGGTTTGCGATTAGCGGCGGTCGTGTTGGGGTTGAGCGCGGCCGGTCTCGTCGAATCACCCGCCTTTGCCGGCGACGACGGCTCGGCGCCTCTCTGGCAAGGCATTGGTTCGATATTCGGTCCCGTTATCGGGTTCGGAGGGAAGAAGCCGCCGCCGATCGATTACCGCGAGCACGGGAAGCTCGTCGTGCCGCCGAATACGGACCTGCCGCCCCCCGGGACGTCGGCGACCGCCGATCCGTCCTGGCCCGTGAATCAAGAGATCGTGCGCCGGAAAGCAGCGGAGCAAGAGGGAAAGAAGACGATCGCCGGAGTTGGCGATGCGCGCCTGCGCTACACGCATCCGTTCCCCGCGGGCGAACCGGTAACCGTTCGCGCTGTCGATCCGGATACCGGACAAACGGTCAAGTGCCAGGGGGCTTGCGGATCGGGTTCAACAGTGCTAGGCAACCTCAATCCAATGAACTGGTTCGGGATGGGGAAATCGGCTACGCCGCTCGGGCCTGAGCCTGACCGCGAATGGCTGACCGATCCTCCCAAGGGGTTCCGCGCCCCGGTCGGACCGGCACAGGGGTCGGCGTCAAACTGATTGGCCAACGGCCGCGGGCAGCCGCGGTTCGGACGCCGGGGTTGGAGCCGGAAGTCAAATTCCGGCTTGGCGATCCCGGCAAAGGACGCTATTCTGTTCAGGAAGGATTCGCTGGCAGCGCAGATTCCGACGCTTCGACGCTCGGCCCCGAATCGACTCCAATCATGGAACATGGGCGCGCGAGGGCAGAGGCGCGCCGGAGTCGCGGAATCAGGGTCATGCGGGGCGACCTGCGAAAGGGCCTTTCCGACATGGGACGGGTTTGAGCGCGGTCATGACGCGCGCTCGCGAAGGGAATTTGCACGGGATTGAAGCGATCATTCGTGTCCGTGCTTCGGCCGCGATGAGATCAGCCGATTCGAGTGACGCGAGAGCGTGAATCGCTCTCTCGCGCCAAATTCGAGCAAGCCTGCGCCGAAAGCGCAGGAAAGCCTCGGTTTAACCGGGTGGATATCGGGAAATCAAAATGAGACCAGGTCAGAACAAGAGGATGCGTGGCCGGCCGACCAACAATCGGCGAGGGCCCAATCCTTTGACGCGATCCTACGAATCGAATGGCCCGGATGTGAAAATACGCGGCAACGCGCATCATGTCGCCGAAAAATACCTTCAGCTCGCGAGGGACGCCCACACGGGGGGAGATCCGGTCGCGGCGGAGAATTATTTGCAACATGCCGAACATTACTTCCGGCTTATCGCGGCTGCGCAGGCCGCCCAGGCGCTGGCGCAGAGCGGTCAGCAGCGCCCGCCCGGGGAGGAGGGCGACGACTCGGAAGACGACGGCGATTTCGGCACCCTGTCGGATCGTTTCGCTTCGCCCGCCGAGCGGCAGAACGCTTATCAGCAGCCGCAACCGGGTTTTCAACCGCACCCGAGCGCCGCGCCGAACGCCCCGCAGCCGTTCGGCGACAGGGCGGCGTACGAGGCCGAGCGTCAGGCCGGCGCTGACCGCGGAGGCTTTGTTCCCCGGCAGGAGCGGCAGGGCGCACGATTTCCCGACCGGGGTCCGCGACCCGATCGACCGTTCCAGGAGCGGAATGAGGGTTATCGGGACAATCGGCAGGGCCGCGACGGACGTCCGCGAGATTTCCGGCCTTATCGCGATTCTCAGTCTCAGCCGGTGAGGGACGCCGGCGCCGATGGAGCGGCGCCGCCCGTTCTTCCGTCCTTCATCACGGCAAGCCCGAGGCCCAGCGCCGCGGAGGCGCCGCCGCCCGAGGCGGGCGCCTCGCCTCAGCCCGAGGCTCAACCCTCGGGCTTGGAATCGCCACAAGAGCAAGGCGCCTTTCCCGCCCGCGGCCGACGCCGGAGACTGCGGTCGCCCTATGGGTTTGGCGCGGCCAATTCCGGTGAAGCAGGGGGACCGGACGCGGGCCCGGACATCGCCGACGACCCGGCGGCGGAATAATCGAGAGGCGTCGCGCGGTTTTCGACCTCCGCCTCATACTGACGATCGGCCCGCCGGATCCAGCCGCCCTCGAAGCGGCCTAGCCAAACATCCGTTGATCCGTCGCGCCCGAGTTCGTGACGAAAAACGCCGTCACTGGATGTCGCTAGGGCGAGGCGCCGGAACAGCGGTCAGCGTCACGGTTTCAGGCGAGGTCGAGACATTGAGCGTCGTTTGACACTCGCGGGCCAAAAGGGTCGTGAAATAGAGTTGAATGGAATGGCCGTCGATCGCTTCTGCGGGAAAGGCGCTGGTCAGGATGTCCGCCGCGCTGTGGGACAGTCGGGCGTTTGATCCCGTGGCTTCGACTCGAATCGACATTGCGTCGTCTTCGCCCGTGATGTCCACCGCGATCACGCCGCCCCGGTGTATGGCGCTGGCCGCGATGAGGCAAAGGTTGAGCAAGAGCTTGACCGCGTTTCTCGACGCCATCCGCCGGTCCCCGCCCCACTCCAGGAGGGTGCGGCCATTGGCGAAAATATCCCTCGCCGCCTTTTCCGCGTCGCCGGTGTCGATCATAGCCCCGAACGAACCTGCGGCGCCGAAAGCCAGGCGGCAGAATTGAAGCCGCGCGGAGGCTGAAATCGCGCTCTTCTTGATGAGCTCCATCGCCACGGCGCGCATTTCCTCGTCCTGCTCAGCCTCGAGCACTTCGAGACCATTGACGATCGCCCCAACCGGGCTGATCACGTCGTGGCAGACGCGCGAGCAGAGGAGCGCCGCGAGGTCGAGCGAAGTGAGCGAGGCCATCATGGAGCGGTTGATCCTGGGTTCGATCTCGGGGTTTTTGGACGGAAGCCTGCGTCGCCGTTTGGGTCGTCTGGGGCCCTGTCTATCCGATTCGCGTCCTGGCCGCGATGCGGCCCTGCGAATCCACGCCATAAAATGAGGGCGGCGACTTGAGCTCCGTTCTCCCGGATCCAGCCGCCTTCGCGCACGACCGCAGCACGCGCGACGAAATCGCGTTGTTTCTCGCCGAGGCCGCGCTTTCGGCCGGACCGGCGGTCATGGAGGAATACGAGCGCGGCTGCGAGGTCGCCTCTAAAAGCGACGGCAGTCCGGTGACATCCGCCGATCGCCGCGCCGAGGCCATCATCTGCGAGCGTCTCACGCGCATGGCGCCCATGCCGCCGGTCTGCGCGGAAGAGGCGATGGCGGCGGGCGCGCGGCCTGGCGTCGCCGAGCGGTTCCTACTGGTCGATCCGCTTGACGGAACGCGGGAATTCCTCGCTCGCAACGGCGAGTTCACGATCAACGTGGCGCTGATCGATAAAGGCGCTCCGGTCGCCGGGGCGGTGTACGCGCCCGCGATCGGCCGCCTGTGGGTGGGGGGAGAAGCGGCCTTCGTCTGCGAAGCGCGCCCCGGCGCCTCATTGCCCGGCGAAGGATCGCGGCGGCCCATCCGCACGCGTCGCGCGCCCTTGAGCCTGGTCGCGCTGGCAAGCCGTTCGCATCTCGACCCGCAGTCGGAGTCTTTCCTCAAGGGATTGCCGATCGGCGAGACGCGGTTCGCCGGCTCGTCGCTGAAATTCTGCCTCATCGCCGAGGGCGAGGGCGACGTCTATCCGCGGTTCGCGCCGACGATGGAATGGGATACGGCGGCGGGCGACGCGGTGCTGCGCGCCGCCGGCGGAGCGGTGCTCGACCCCGCAGGCCGGCCGCTTTCCTACGGCAAGGTCGAGAGCGGATTGCGCAATGGACCCTTCATCGCCTGGGGGGACGCGACAGCGGCGAGGCGATTTGGATATTAAAATGTTCGCGCGCCGGTTTGTGGGGCGTCATCCATGTTTGCAAGCGCGGCGGCGCAAGCGTGGCGAAGGTAAACCGGACGCGCGGCCTTTTGACCATTTGTTAACCTTCGCGCTTCGAGACTGAGGACGAATCGCAACGATCGCCGATTCTCGAAAACGGGGGCCGCCATGAACAATGTCATCCTATTCCGGCCCGCGAACAGTCCCCGTCGCATGGCTTCGGGAGACCGCGGCGCCGAGATCCTGTTCTTCACCGGGGTGCGCTACCAGCGCATGAGCGAGGAGCCGCCCGCGCCTGAGCGCCAGGCGCGCCGCGCTCGAGGGAAACGTCAGGCCGCGGAGGTTTGCCGGAAGAGCCAGCGCTAGAGTCCTTCCGCTCTTGAGCGCACCCGCCCGGACGGCCGCCTCGAAGGAGGCGGATCACAGAGCGTCCGTTGGCTTGGTTCCATTTTAGGTTCGCACCCTAATGTTTTCAGGCCATTGAGACCCCGTTTAGGTTCGCGCATCAAAATATACACATTCATAGAATGTATTATCACGTTTCAAAGGAGCCTCTTGCCGGCGCCCGGCGATTGCCCTATGAGCCGCGACGGGACACCTCTCCCCAACGAGAGGCGCCCTTCTGAAAGGATGGCTCATCATGACCACCAATGCGCCGGGCGTGCGCCCCGCGAACCCTTGCTTTTCTTCCGGCCCATGCGCCAAGCGCCCCGGCTGGTCCCCCGCAGTTCTTAAAGACGCGGCGCTCGGCCGCTCGCATCGCGCCAAGCTCGGCAAAGCCAGGCTCAAGCTCGCGATCGACCTCACCCGCGAAGTGCTCGGCGTTCCCGCCGGCCACCGCATCGGCATCACCCCGGGCTCCGACACCGGCGCCGTCGAAATGGCGCTCTGGACGCTGCTCGGCGCGCGAGGGGTCGATGTCCTCGCCTGGGAAAGCTTCGGCGAAGGCTGGGTGACGGACGTCGTCAAGCAGCTCAAGCTCAAGGACGTGCGCACGCTGAAAGCTCCTTACGGCGAATTGCCGGACCTTGCTCAAGTCAATTTCGACAACGATGTCGTCTTTGCCTGGAACGGCACCACCTCCGGCGTCCGCGTTCCGAACGGCGACTGGATCGCCGCGGATCGTAAGGGCCTGACGATCTGCGACGCGACATCGGCCGCCTTCGCCCAGGCGCTTGACTGGCCGAAGCTCGATGTCGTGACCTTTTCCTGGCAGAAAGTCCTCGGCGGCGAGGCGGCCCATGGGATGATCATCCTCTCCCCCCGCGCCGCCGAACGCCTCGAGACCTATACGCCCGCTTGGCCCTTGCCGAAGCTCTTCCGCCTTGCC
>DATGHB010000079.1:0-3329 GCA_035308265.1 Roseiarcus sp. | reverse complement strand
GGCCTGGCCGAACAGGAGGCCCAGCAATGGTCCGCGGCGTTGCCCGCCGGAACTGGCGCGTATGAGCAGGACGCGCGCGACCACGGCGCCTTCTGGCGCCGCTCGGCGGCTCTCCTACAGGCGCTGCCGCCAAAGCCGCGGCGAAACGAGGCGGAACAGGGCGCCGCGGCGGCTCTGCTGTCCGCCGGGCGCGCCGCTCGTGAATCCTTTCTCGCCGCCCATGTCGATGAGGTCTACGATCGCCTCACCGGGCGGCTCTCCACCTTCCGCCGCCTCGACGACCTCGTCTACGCCGCGGCGGCGCTTGTCCCGGGACTGGTCCCGACCCGCGAAGAGGTCGAGGCCGAGGCGGCTCATCCGCAGCGCGACAAGGACGGGGTCGAGATCGACCAGGGCCTGTTCCTCGCCCACGTGCTGGCGCGACCGCGCGCGGGCGAGCATCTCTGTCACGCGATGCTGCTGCCGCGGGAAGAAAGCGCCGCACTCGCCGCCGAATTCGCCTCGCGCGGCTCGCTCGACCTTGGGCCCGCGCGGCTTGCCCGGCGCGGCAAGGCGGTCCATGTCGAGACACTCAATCCGCGCTTTCTCAACGCCGAGGACGACACCACGCTCGCCGCGACCGAGATCGCCGTCGACGTGGCGACGCTCGACCGGACCACAGGAATCGCGGTCATGCGCGGCGCCGCGGTCGACAAGGGAAAACGTCAGGGCAAGCGGATCTTCGGCGCGGGCGTCAACCTCACTCACATCTATTGGGGCAAGATTCCCTACCTTTGGTTCCTGATCCGCGACATGGGTTACGTCCATAAGCTCCTGCGCGGCGTCGCCGCCCCCGAGAGCGTCCCCGACGACGTCAACGGCCGGGGAACAGAAAAGCTCTGGATCGGCGCCATCGACTCGTTCGCCATCGGCGGGCACTGCCAGTCGATTCTGTGCATGGACTATCTGCTCGCCGCTGCGGACGCCTATCTCACCTTGCCCGCGCGCAAGGAGGGAATCATTCCCGGCTTCTCGAATTTGCGCCTGCCGCGCTTCGTCGGCGACCGCATCGCGAGGCAAGCCATCCTCTACGAGCGCCGCCTCGATTGCGACAGCCCCGAAGGCCGGCTGATCTGCGACGAGATCGCGCCGCCAGCCGAAATGGACGCCGCGATCGACCGCGTCGTCGACGGGCTCACCAGCGCCGGGGCCGTCAGCGCCATCGGCAACCGCCGCGCCATCAGGGTCGGACAGGAGCCGCTCGATCTCTTTCGGCGCTACGCCTCCGTTTACGCGCGCGAGCAGGCCTATTGCCACTTCTCTCCGGCGCTGATCGCCAATCTCGAGCGCAACTGGGACGCGCGGAACAGAAAGGCCTGAAACCGGCCGTCGCGCTTGACGGCTGGCGCCGGCGCCTGCGACATGGTCCGACAGTCAGAGGAATGGCGGAGCCATCAGGGAGGAGACATGCCGAGATTGACCGGGCGCGGCTCGATTCGAGGACGCCTGTCCGATTTTTGCCGATTTCGCGCCGCGCCCCTCCTGCTCACGCTCGCTCTGGCGGCTGGGGCCGCCACCCCCGCGCGCGCCGCCGACAAGGAGGTCGACCTCAGGCTCTCGCTCTGGGTGCCGCCGGCGCACCCGCTGACCGCGGCGACCAAGGCATGGGCGGACGACATCGCCAAGGAGTCCAACGGCACGATCAAGATCACCATCTTTCCCTCCCAGCAGCTCGGCAAGGCGTTCGACCACTACGACATGGCGCGCGACGACATCGCCGACATCACCTACGTCAACCCGGGCTATCAGCCGGGCCGTTTCCCGATCATCGCCATCGGCCAGATGCCGTTCATGTTCGGCGATGCGCGCAAGGGCACCGCGGCGCTCGACTCCTGGTATCGCAAGTACGCGCCGACGGAGATGAAGGACACGCATTTCTGCTTCGCCTTCATTCACGATCCCGGCGCCCTGCACTCCGCCCGCAAGAAGATCGTCGTGCCGGAGGACCTGCGCGGCGTGAAGGTGCGCCCGGCGCAGAGCACCATCGCCGAGCTGGTGACGCGGCTCGGCGGCACGAATGTCCAGGCCTCGGCCCCGGAGGCGCGCGAGGTTCTCGAGCGCGGCGTCGCCGACGCCATCACCTTCCCGTGGGGCTCGCTCTACCTGTTCGGCATCGACAAGGTCGTCAAATACCATATCGACGCGGCGCTCTACACGACCGTGTTCACCTACTCGATGAACAACGCCAAATACGAATCGCTGAGCCCGGCGCAGAAGAAGGTGATGGACGATCATTGCACGACCGACTGGGCGGTGAAAATCGCCGGCCCCTGGGGCGACTTCGAAGCCGCCGGCCGCGACAAGATGCGAGCCGATCCGGCCCATCATGACGTCTACAAGCTGACCCCCGACCAGATGGCGGCGTGGCGCGCCGAGGTCAAACCGCTCGAGGCGAGCTGGGCCAAGGCGGTCAGGCAGGCGGGCGCCGATCCGGACGCCGCGCTCGCCGAGCTCAAAGCCAGCATCGCCAAGTACGGCGCCGGCCCATGAGCGCAGCGGAGCGCGGGCGGGGCGCGCGCGTGACGGCCAATGCGATGGACCGCTTCATCGACGGCATCGAGCTCGCCGCGGCCGCGTTCATCGGCATCGTCGCCATCGACATTTTCGTTTCCGTCCTGCTTCGCTATCTGTTCAGCACGTCGATTCCCGACTCTTACGATTTCGGCCGGCTCTTGCTCGGCATCCTGATCTTCTGGGGCATCGCCGCGACCAGCTATCGCGGCGGCCACATCACCGTCGACCTGGTGTGGGCCGCGGCCGGCCCGCGCGGAAAACGCGCCATCGACGTCTTCGCCACCCTGGTGCTCTTGTTCGTGGTCGCGGTTCAGACGGCGACGTTGTTCGACAAAGTGCGCTCGACGCGGGCCGACCATGTGCTCACCTTCGACCTTCATCTGCCGACCTGGCCGTTCTTCGCGGTCGCCTGGGCTGGCGACGCAGCCGCCGTGATTCTCATCGCCGTGCGCACCTGGCGGCTCATTGTTCATCCAGAAAAGCTGAACCTCGCCCCGATCGCCAAGGCGCTCGAATGAGGCTTGGGCGATGAGTTCCGACGCGGCGGCCGTCCTCGGCTTCGTCGCGCTGTTCGCGCTGATATTGCTGCGGGTTCCGGTGGGCATGGCGATGGGCCTCGTCGGCGTGACCGGCTACGGGGCGATCGTCGGTCTCGAGCCGGCGCTGAAGATGGTCGGCCAGACCTCGATGCGGACGGTCACCGACTACACGTTCGGCGTTATCCCGATGTTCCTGCTCATGGGCGCCTTCGTCTCGGCCTCCGGCATGAGCCGCGA
>DATGHB010000078.1:0-2170 GCA_035308265.1 Roseiarcus sp. | reverse complement strand
TGTACGTGCGGCCGATTTCGCCCGCGTCCGGATAGACATGCACAAGCTTCTGGCGCGGGGCGGGAATGCCAAATAGCGTGTAGCTCTGCGAGGACGCCTCCGACATCCGTCCGCCGACCAGGAGCACAAGATCGGCCGCTTCGACGCGCACCTTCAGCCTGGGATTGATGGAGAGACCGACTTCGCCTACGAAATTGTCATGTTCGCCGTCGAAGGCGCTCGAGCGGCGAAACGATCCTGTGACAGCCAGGTCGAAGCGTTCCGCGAACCGAGCGAAGGCGGCGGAAGCTCGCTTCGTCCATCCGCCCCCGCCGAGAATGGCGATCGGGCTCGTCGCCGCCCAAAGCATCTTCTGCAATTCGGCCATTTGGGTCAGCCCCGGCCAGATCGGGACAGGTTCGACGCGTGGAGCGTCCTCGACGGCCGCCATTTCGGTCAGCATG
This sequence comes from Roseiarcus sp., assembly GCA_035308265.1. GTDB lineage: Bacteria > Pseudomonadota > Alphaproteobacteria > Rhizobiales > Beijerinckiaceae > Roseiarcus. The sequence goes on along the minus strand of DATGHB010000078.1, from coordinate 1,727 downwards.
TCCTCGGGCAGCGCGATCGCGACCGGCCCGGGCCTGCCCTGCATGGCGAGGTGAAACGCGCGATGGACAATCTCCGGGATTTGCGCCGCGGTCTTGATCTCGGTCGCGAGCTTCGTGGTCGAGGCGAACAGCGCGCGATAATCCATCTCCTGGAAGGCGCCGCGCCCGATCATCGCCCGGTCGACCTGGCCTATGAACAGGATCATCGGCGCCGAATCGTGTTCGGCGATGTGAAGCCCATGCGCCGCGTTCATCGCGCCGGGTCCCCGGGTGACGAAGCAGATTCCCGGCCTCGCCGTGAGCCGCCCTTCCGTCAGCGCCATCATCGCCGCGCCGGCTTCCTGGCGGCAGACGGTCACTTCGATCGGCGTCCCATTCATGGCGTCGAGGGCGGCGAGGTAGGATTCGCCAGGAACGCAATAGACCCGCTGCACCCCCTGCGCGACGAGCTGATCGACGAGAATCTGTCCGCCCGATCGCAAGATCTCGCCCACCGCCGCCTTCTCCTTATCGATCGCGGGCCATGTTTGGCAGTTCATGGCTACCTTTTCAATCGCCGGGCGGGAAGCGGCGTCGCCTTGCGCATGGGGCAAGTTCCGGCCATTCTTGCCGCCCATGTCGGCCCCCGCGGACCGCCCAGCCGAATCGAGCGCGCTGACCACGCTCAACGCGCGCTCGCGCGAAATCTTCCGCAATATCGTCGACTCGTATCTCTCGACCGGAGAGCCTGTCGGCTCCCGTCATCTTTCGCGGATGCTGCCGATGTCGCTGTCGCCGGCCTCGGTCCGCAACGTGATGCAGGACCTCGAAGAGCTTGGCCTCATCTACGCCCCGCATGCCAGCGCCGGGCGCCTGCCGACCCAGCAGGGCCTGAGGCTGTTCGTCGACGCGCTGCTCGAGTTCGGGGATCTGGGACGCGAGGAGCGCGCGCGCATCGACGCCCAAGTGCGCGCGGCGGCGGAGGGCGGCGGATTCGAAGGCGCGCTCGCCGAAACCACGAGCCTGCTCTCGGACCTCACTCGCGGCGCGGGCGTGGTGCTGACCAGCAAGACCGACGCCAGGCTCAAGCACGTCGAATTCGTGCGCCTGGAGTCCGGGAAGGCGCTGGCGATCCTGGTCTCCGAGGACGGCTCGATCGAGAACCGCGTGGTCGCCACGCCCCCCGGCATGCCCGCTTCGGCCTTGGTCGAGGCCAGCAACTTCCTCAACGCCCGCATTCGCGGCCGCACGCTCGCCGAGGTGATGGCGGAAATCGAAGCCGCGCGCCGCGAGGCGCGCCAGGAGCTCGACGAGATCGCCGCCCGCCTGGTCGAAGCCGGCCTCGCCTCGTGGTCCGGCGCCGGGGGATCGCGCGAGCAACTGATCGTCCGCGGACAGGCGAACCTCATCGGCGATGTGCGCGCCACCGAGGATCTCGAGCGCATCCGCACGCTGTTCGCCGACCTCGAGACCAAGACCGACGTGATTGAGCTTCTGCATCGCGCCGAAACCGGCGAGGGCGTCAAGATCTTCATCGGCTCGGAGAACAAGCTGTTCTCGCTCTCCGGATCGTCGATGATCGCGGCCCCCTTGAGGGACAGCGACCATCGCATCGCCGGGGTGCTCGGGGTCATTGGGCCGACCCGGCTCAATTATGGCCGCATCGTGCCGATGGTCGAATATGCGGCCCAGGTGCTTGGCGAGCTCAAACGCCCCCGCTAGGCGGCCTCATCTCGCTCCGGAGACGC
>DATGHB010000077.1:0-8736 GCA_035308265.1 Roseiarcus sp. | reverse complement strand
CGGTTTCTGCACCGCGACCTGCCCGACCTATGTGCTGCTGGGCGACGAGCTCGATAGCCCAAGGGGACGCATCTATCTCATCAAGGACATGCTGGAGAACGACCGTCCGGCGACGGCCGATGTCGTCAAGCATATCGACCGTTGCCTCTCCTGCCTCTCGTGCATGACGACCTGCCCCTCGGGCGTCAACTACATGCACCTCGTCGATCACGCCCGGCGCCATATCGAGAAGACCTACAAGCGGCCGTGGTTCGACGCGCTCATCAGGCGCGCCTTCGCGACCGTGCTGCCGAATCCGAACCTGTTTCGCGCGGCGCTATGGGCGGCGCGCCTCGGCGCCCCTTTCGCACGACTCATGCCCGAAGGCTTGAAGCCGGCGCTCACGCTCGTTCCTTCCAGGCTGCCGCCGGCTTCGCCCGTCGACCGGCCGCAGGTTTTTCCGAGCGAGGGGAAGCGAATCCGCCGGGTCGCGCTGCTCAGCGGCTGCGCCCAGCAGGTTCTGGCGCCCGAGATCAACGAATCCACGATCCGGCTTCTCACTCGCCATGGCTGCGAGGTCGTCGTGGCCGCGGGCGCCGGATGCTGCGGCGCGCTCACCCATCATCTCGGACAGGACGCGCACGGTTACGCGCGCGCCAACATTCTCGCCTGGACGCGGGAGATCGAGAACGGCGGGCTCGACGCGATCGTCGTCAACGCATCGGGATGCGGCACGACTGTCAAGGACTATGGCTTCATGTTCCGCAACGATGCCGAACTCGCCAAGCGGGCCGAGACTGTTTCGAGGCTCGCGCGCGACGTCACCGAACTGATGAGCGAAATCGGGCTGAAAAGCCCCGTCAATCCGACCGGCCGGCGCGTCGCCTATCATAGCGCGTGCTCGCTCCAGCATGGGCAGAAAATCGTCGACGAGCCGAAGCGGCTGCTGGGTCAAGCGGGGTTTGTCGTCCTCGACCCGCCCGAGGGGCATTTGTGCTGCGGCTCGGCGGGCACCTACAATTTGCTCCAGCCGGAGATCGCGGGGAAACTGCGCGACCGGAAGGTCGCGAATATCGCCTCTGTCTCGCCCGACCTGATCGCCGCGGGCAATATCGGCTGCCTCACCCAGATCGCCAGCGGAACGAAGACGCCGGTCGTCCACACCGTCGAGCTTCTCGACTGGGCGACCGGGGGCCCGAGGCCCAAGGCGGCGGCCTGACCGGGCGGGCGCCGCGACCGTCTTATTGGCGATCGGCGGCCTCGAAGAACCCGGCGAGCTTGCTGTTGACCGCGCCTGCCGCCTCCAGGTGCGGCATGTGTCCGGCGTTCTCGAGACGCACGACCTCGACCGAACCCGGCAAGCCGTCCACGGCGGCGGGACTAAGGATCGCGTCCCGCCCGCCCCACACGATCATGACCGGAACCCGGTTCTCCTGAACGAGATCCCGGAAGCTCGCCGTCTGCCGGCCCGAGGGGAGGTTCCGGTCGGCGATCGCGCGCAGCGCTTCCTTCGCGCCCTCGATCCGCTTGAAGCGCAGCACGCCTTCGATCATCTGGGACGAGACGAGCTCCGGGTCGCTGAGCAAAAGCTGAAGCGCCGTCTTGACGTCCTTTCGCTTCTGAGCGGCGATAAATCCCTCGACGAATTCGGCGTTGACCCGGTCATCGAATCCGACCGGCGCGATTCCGGCGACCGAGGCGACCCGCTCGGGATGGTCCCGCAGGATCTGGAACGCAACCGCGCCGCCGAGCGAATGGCCGACGAGATGAACCTTCGGAGCGCCCGTCTCGTCGATGAGATCGGCGACCGCTTGGGCGAGCTCGCTCAGGTCGCCGGTCGCCAGGGTCTTGCCTGATTTGCCGTGGCCGGGCAGGTCGATCGCGTAGACCGGGCGGCTCTTCGCCAGTTCGTCGATGTTGAAGAGCCAGTTGTCGGAATCGCCGCCGAAGCCGTGGATGAGCACGACCGGCGTCGCCGAATTTTGCAAGCCCGCCCCCTTGAAGACGAGGGTCCGCCCGCTGCGCTCGAGCTTGCGCTCGACCGGCGCGCCGGCCGCGGCGCCGTCCGCCGGCCCCTCGACCACGAAACCGGCGACGAAGCTGTCGATGTCCGCGTCGGAAACGCTCATCGGCGCGAGGACCGCCAGAAGCGCGCCGACCGGCAGGACGGCGCCCTCCTTTGCGACCAGGCGCCGCAAGGTTCCCGAAGCCGGGCTTTCGAACACGTTGGCGAGTTTGGAGGTCTCGATTTCCGCGATTTCCTGTCCCTTCTCGATCTCCGCGCCGCTCGCGACCAGCCACGAGGTGAGCGCGCCTTCCTCCATGGCGAGCCCCCATTTCGGCATCACGATCGGCTGGATGTCGCTCATTACGCACGCCCTCGCGCGATCGTCAGGACGGCGTCGCGGATCCTGGCGGGGCTCGGAACATAGATGTCCTCGAGCGCCGCCGAGAACGGCACCGGCGTATGCGGCGCGGTCACCGTCTTGATCGGCGCCTTGAGGTCGCCGAAAGCCTCCTCGGCCACGAGGCGCGCGATGTCGGCGGCCATCGAGCAACGCGGATGGGCTTCGTCGACGACCACCAGGCGCCCGGTCTCCGAGACGCTGTCGAGGATGGTTTCCGTGTCCAGAGGCGAGGTCGTGCGCGGATCGATCACGGTCGCGCTCACGCCTTCCCGCTTGAGGTCGTCGGCGGCCTGATTGGCGAAATTCACCATGCGGCCGAAGGCGACGATGGTCGCGTCCTTCCCCTCGCGGGTGATGTTCGCTTCGCCGAAGGGAATCGTGTAGCTCTCGTCGGGCACGTCCGCGGTGTCGTCGTACATGACCTTGTGCTCGAAGAAGATCACCGGATCGTCGTCCCGGATCGCCTGAATCAGAAGACCCTTGGCCTCGTAGGGGGACGACGGCAGAACGACTTTGAGACCGGGGATGTGGGTGAACAGCGGATAGAGGCACTGGCTATGCTGCGAGGCCGCGCGGAAGCCTGCGCCATACATGGTGCGGATGACCAGCGGCGTGACCGCCTTGCCTCCGAACATGTACCGGAACTTCGCCGCCTGATTGAAGATCTGGTCGAAACAAACCCCCATGAAGTCGACGAACATGAGTTCGGCGACCGGCCTTAAGCCCGTCGCGGCCGCGCCTGCCGCAGCCCCGATGAAGGCGCCTTCGGAGATCGGCGTATCGAGCACGCGCTCGGCGCCGAACTCCGGATAGAGGCCCTTGGTGACCCCGAGCGGGCCGCCCCAAGCGTCCTGTTCGCCTGGCGCCCCCGTGCCTCCGGAGACGTCCTCGCCGATGACGATCACCCGCGGATCGCGCCGCATTTCGCCGGCGATCGCCTCCCGGATGGCTTCGCGGTAGGATTTCTTCGACATGAAAGACCCCCTCAGTAATTCAGGTAGACGTCAGTCACGAGATCGGCCTCTTTCGGGACCGGCGCGGCTTCCGCGGCGGCGGCGGCCTCGTCGATGAGCTTCGCAACCTCCGAGTCGACGGCGTCGAGGTCCTTGCCCTCGAGCAGTCCGGCGGACGTGACCCGCTTGCGGAATGTCTTCAGCGAGTCTTTCTCCTCCCGCACCTTGGCGAGTTCCTCGGGCAGGCGATAGGTCATCGCGTCGCCCTCGAAATGCCCATAGTAGCGATAGAGCCTGGCGTGAATGAGCGATGGGCCGCCGCCTTCGCGCGCCCGCTCGATCGCCTCGCGCGCCGTGTCATAGACGGCAAAGAAATCGAAGCCGTCGACTTCGTGGCCCGGCATGCCGAAGCCGGCGGCGCGGCCGACCTGGCTGCCGCCGACCGACCACGCGCTTGCGGTGGCCTCGGCATAACCGTTGTCCTCGACGACGAAAATCACCGGCAATCGCCAGACCCTGGCCAGATTGTAAGATTCGAGCGTCGTGCCCTGATTGGAGCCGCCGTCGCCGACGAATGCCACCGCGACGCCGCCGGTCTTGAGGGTTTTCGCGGTCAGCGCCGCGCCGCAGATCAGCGGCGGGCCGCCGCCGACGATCCCGTTCGCGCCCAGCATGCCCTTTGAGAGATCGGCGATGTGCATCGAGCCGCCCTTGCCGCCGCAGAGGCCGTCGCGCCGGCCGAAGATTTCCTTCATCATGCCGGTCACGTCGCAGCCCTTGGCGATGCAATGGCCGTGCCCGCGATGGGTCGAGGCGATGACGTCGCGGTCGGTGAGCTGCGAACAGACGCCGACCGCGGAGGCTTCCTCTCCCGCGTAGAGGTGGACGAAACCGGGAATCTTGCCGGCGGAGAATTCGTCGTGGACCCGATCCTCGAACCGCCGGATCGTCGCCATGCTGCGATAGCATTCAAGCAGAAATTGTCGGCTGTGTTGCATGGTTCCTCCCGATCGAAGACGTCGTTTTGCTCACGGACGGATGAGCGATCCTACATGCGAACCGCCCGGCCGCCTACCGTTTTCCGTAGAAACGCGAGCGCGCCGGTCCAGCTCCGCTCGAGCGACGTTCAGCGCCGCTTCTGCTTGTAGAGCGCGACCGCGCCGACGATGACCAGCCCCTGAATCAATTCCTGATACCACGAGCTGACGTTGAGGATGACCAGGACGTTGCTGGTCAGGCCGATGAGCAGCACGCCGCCAAGCGTGCCGATCAGTCCGCCCTGGCCGCCAAACAGACTCGTCCCCCCGAGAATCACCGCGGTGATCGCCTGAAGCTCCGCGCCTTCGCCGGTGACCGGGTCGCCGATGCCGGCGCGGGCGAGGTAGAGAAGGCCGGTCAGGGCGGCCAGAGTCCCGCACAGCGCGTAGACGCCGATCTTGACCAGATCGACTCGAATCCCCGAGAGCCGCGCGACCTGTTCGGCGCCGCCGATGGCGTAGATGTAGCGGCCGAACGCCGTCCGCCGCAGCACGAAAGTCCCGGCCAGAACGAGGGCCGCCAGAAAAATCGCCAGGAGGGGGACCGGCCCGACCTTGAAGTCGTACAGGCGCAGGAAGCCGGGCGCGGCCCTGCCGATCGGCCGGGTCGCTACCGTATAGGCGAGGCCGCGCAAGATGCTGTAGGCGCCGAGGGTGACGATGAACGGCTGAATTCGCAGTTTCGTGATCAAGAGGCCGTTGATGAGGCCAACGACGGCGCCCATCGCCAGGGTGGCGGCGACAGCGAGGCCGATAGTCTCCGGCTGGCCGTTCATGAGAATGGCCGAGATCAGCACCGACAGCTTGATGACCGAGCCGACCGAGAGGTCGATGCCGCCGCTGATGATGACGAAGGTTTGTCCGATCGCCACCGTACCGAGAAATGCCGCGGTCCTGAGCACGTTGAAGATGTTGCGCTCGGTCATGAAGCTCGGCGACGACAGCGAGGCGTAAGCCGCGAGGACCACAATCAGGCCGTAGACGATGATCAGCGAGCCATGGCGGCGCAGGGCGGTCGGAAAGCTGAGACGGGCGCGCTCCGCGCCGGGCGACGATATTGCGCTCACGCCCGGTTGCTCTGCGCGTTGTTCTCCGCTTGGGCGCCTGTCGTGGCGAGTTCGATGATCCGTTCCTCGCTGGCCTCATCGGGGGTGAGCTCGGCGACGATCTCGCGCTCGTGCATCACCAGAATCCGGTCGCTCATGCCGAGGATTTCGACGAGATCCGACGAAATCATCAGAATGGCGACGCCACGCTCGGCAAGCTTGCGCATGAGCCCATAAATCTCGAACTTGGCCCCGACATCGACGCCGCGCGTCGGCTCGTCGAAAATGATGACCGAGGGCGACGTCATGAGCCACTTCGCCAGCACGACTTTCTGCTGATTGCCGCCGCTGAGATACTGCGCCTCGAGCTCCGGCGAGGCCATGGCGATCGACAGTTCACGCTGCGCGCGCTCGATCGTCGCAGTTTCCTCGCCCCATTGAATCACGCCGAAGCGGGTGACCTTGCCCAGGCTCGACAGCGTGATGTTGCTGCGTATCGACTGATCGAGGAACAGCCCCTCGCTTTTGCGGTCTTCCGGCGCCATCGCGAGCCCCGCCTCGACCGCCTCTTTCGGGCCGCGCGGCCGGAAGGGCGCATCTTTAAGCGAAATTTCGCCGGAGCGGAGCGCATCCGCGCCGAACAGAGCTCGCGCCACTTCGGTTCGGCCCGCGCCGACCATCCCTGCGAGGCCGAGAATCTCGCCTTCGTAGAGCGTCAGGCTGGCCGGCCTCGGCAATCGTTCGGTCGTGACGTTGGTTGCTCTCAGCACCGGCGCACCGCGTGGACGGGCGCCGCGGGGAAAAATCTCCTCAAGCGGCCGGCCGACCATCATCTGAATGAGCCGCGCGCGGGTGACTTCCCCGATCGGCTGCGCGCCGACAACCTCGCCGTCCTTCAGGACCGTGACATCGTCGGCGATCTCGAACACCTCGTTGAGCCGGTGCGAAATGTAGATGATCGTCACCCCCTCGGCGACCAGCGAACGAATGGTGGCGAACAGGCGGCCAAGTTCCTGTCCGGCCAGAATCGCCGACGGCTCGTCCATGACGATGAGATCCGCGTTCTGCGACAGGGCTTTGGCGATCTCCACCATCTGCTGGCTGGCGACGGTCAGTTCTCCGACGCGCGCCGACGGCGAGAGCCGAACGCCGAGGCGGCCGAGCAATTCGGCGCTTTCTTTCGCCATCCGCCGCGTGTCAATGACGCCGAACCGGTTGCGCGGCTCGCGGCCGAGGAAAATATTCTCGGCGACGGTCATGAGCCGCACGAGATTCAGTTCCTGGTAGATGATGCTGACGCCCGCCGCCATCGCCTCGCGGGCGCTGAAACCCGCGCGGCGCCGGCCCTTGAAGACGATCTCGCCGCTGTCGGCCTGATAGGCGCCGGCCAGGATCTTGATCAGGGTCGACTTGCCGGCGCCATTCTCGCCGACGAGCGCGTGAACCGTCCCCTTGCGGCATGAAAACGAGACGTCGCGCAGCGCCTGAACGCCGCCGAACGCCTTCGAGACATTCATCATTTCCAGGATCGGAGCGGCGTCGGTCATGCTCGGATTTCGCGGACGCGCGGGGACGCGAGCCTCGAGCCCGCTCCCCGCGCATTCGTTCGAAGCGTTACTTCTTCATGTACTTGAGCTCGACCATCTTCGAGTCGGGCAGGAAGATCGGCGGGAAGACGTCGTCGCTCCATTTCGGATTGTAGAACTCGTCGATGTTCGCCTGGGTGACGTCCTGCGTCTTCTGCATCGCGCTGCGGAAGTCGATGAAGCGCGGGACCGGCTCGCCATCGAGGATCTTGAGCGCTGTGTCGATGCACAGGATGACCATCGCATTCGGGTACTGGCCGGCGAAGAAGGTGACATGGCCGTCCTTGACCTGTCGCAGGAAGCCGTTGCTGAAGTCGGCGCTGGCGATCGGCGGAACCGGGAGCTTGGCTTCCTGGAAGGCTTCGATGACGCCCTGCGACATCTGGCCGCCGTCCGACCACACGCCCTGAATGGTCTTGCCGTATTTGGCGATCCACTGCTCGGCGACTTTCTTGGCTTCGCTGGTCGACCATTGGCCGTATTGCTCGTCGAGGATCTTGACGCCTGGTTTCTGCCGCCAGACGGAGGCCGCGCCCGCCTTGGCGATTTCCGCCGTGTCGACGCCGGGAATGCCGTCCATGACCAGGATCTGGCCCGAGCCTTTGAGCTGGTCCGAGAGCCAGTTCGCCATCCGGACGCCCAGGTCATAGAGGTTGGTGCCGACTTCGGTCACGTAGCTGTTTCCATCGACGCCGCTCGCGCACAGGACCACCGGAACGCCCTGCGCGGCGGCGCGGTCGACCGGGGCGGCGAGGGCCGCGCGGCCCATCGGCACCAGGATCAGCGCGTCCGGGTTCTGGCTCAACAAATCCTCGACCTCCGGGACCTGCTTGTCGGCGCTGCCGTCGGCGCTGGCGTAGAGCAGCGCGGAGACCTTGTCCTTACCGAGCTGATCGACGTGGTAGCGGGCTTCCTGGTCGAACAGCGCCGCCCACGAATTGGTTGGCCCCTGCGCGGCCAGCGCGATCTTGTAGGGGCCTTTTTTCTTGAACTTCGCAGTGTCGGCCATCGCGCCTTCACGCGTGACGACGCTCTTGAGGTAGGGGCTCGCGTTGAGCTCGGCCTCAGTGTATTTGGGCGCGTCCCCGGCGCGGGCGAGCGCCCCGCTCAGGATCAGCGCCAGAACGGATAGCGCGGCTGTCTTTCTCATGGGTCTTTCCTCCTCCTTCAACTCCGGGGCGATCGCCGCCGCCGAAAGTTCATGACCGGCCCTCGGCCAGACTGTAAAGCGCGACCGCGCCGATGACGACCAGTCCCTTGACGATCAGTTGCGCCTGCACGTCCATCCCGACCATGAGCAGGAGGCTGTTGAGGAACTGCACCAGCAGGACGCCGGCCATCGCGGCGACCACGCTGCCCCGCCCGCCGGAAAAGGCGACCCCGCCGACCACCGCCGCCGCAATCGAATCGAGGTCGAAGCCGCGGCCAAGATAGCGGTCGACGTAGCCGACGTAGCCGCTCAGGATGATGCCCGAGCCGACGACCAGGAGACTGCAAATCACGTAAACGGCGATCACGTAGCGGTCGACCGGAATGCCCGAGAGCCTCGCCGCCTCGCGGTTGGAGCCGATCGCGTAGACCCGGCGGCCGAACGGCGTCATGGACAGGATAAACGCCAGGAGCGCGGTGAAAGCAATCCAGATGACGAACGAGACCGGCAGCGGGCCGAGCGACAGATTGAGCATCTTCAGGCCATTCGGCACTTCCCCGCTGGGGACGCCCTGAGT
>DATGHB010000076.1:0-2965 GCA_035308265.1 Roseiarcus sp. | reverse complement strand
TTTCCGCCATCAGCTCGGCCTCGACCAGCCGGTGTCGCAGCAGTTCCTTCACTATGTCTGGCGTCTCGCGCACGGCGACTTCGGCGTGTCGCTGTCCTCGCAGCGCAGCGTGCTCGCCGAATTCCTCACCCTGTTCCCGGCGACGCTGGAACTGTCGTTCTTCGCCATGCTGTTTGCGGTTGCGGTCGGCGTGCCGGCGGGCGCGCTCGCGGCGGTCAAGCGCGGCGGCTTCTATGATCAGGCGCTGATGACGGTGTCGCTGTTCGGCTACTCGATGCCGATTTTCTGGTGGGGCCTGCTCCTCATCATGTTCGTGTCCGTGCGACTGGGTTTGCTCCCGGTCTCGGGCCGGATCGACCCGATCAACTTCGACATCGAAGGGCCGACCGGCTTCATGCTCATCGACGCGCTCCTGTCCGACCAGAAGGGCGCCGTCCTCGACGCTCTTCGCCACCTCATCCTGCCGGCGATCGTGCTCGGCACCGTACCGCTCGCCGTGATCGCCCGGATGACCCGCTCCTCGATGCTCGAGGTCCTGAGCGAGGACTACGTGCGCACCGCGCGGGCAAAGGGGCTGAGGCCTGCCCGGGTCATCGGCGTTCACGCTTTGCGCAATGCGCTTTTGCCGGTGGTGACGGTGATCGGGCTTTCGGTTTCCGGCCTGATGGCCGGGGCGGTGCTGACCGAGACCATCTTCTCCTGGCCGGGCGTCGGCCATTGGCTCATCGAGTCGATCAGCCGGCGTGACTATCCGGCTCTCCAGGGCGGCGTCCTGCTCATTTCGGCGGTCGTGGTCCTGGTCAATCTCATCGTCGATCTCGTCTACGGAATCATCGATCCGAGGATTCGCTATGCCCGCTGACGCTGCCGCGCTGACGCCGGCGATCGGCGACGACGCGGCGGCGGTCCTCGCGGAGCCTTCGCCCTTCGCAGAGTTCTGGTCGGCGTTCCGGGAGAACAAGGGCGCGGTCATCGGCCTCGCGGTTTTCGCCGTCATCGTTCTTCTGGCGCTGACAGCCAATCTGGTTGCGCCCCATTCGCCCATCGAGCAATTCCGCGACGCGGTTCGGACGCCTCCGGTCTGGGACGCCCGCGGGTCCTGGCGCTTCCCGCTGGGCACTGATGGCGACGGTCACGACATGCTGTCGCGCCTTATTTTCGGGGCGCGGGTGTCGCTGTTCATCGGCTTGTCGGTGATGGGCGTGTCGTTCGTGCTCGGCGTCGCGCTCGGGCTCATTGCGGCGATGGCCGGCCCGGTCGCCGACGTCGCCGTCACGCGGCTGATGGATCTCATCATGGCGGTGCCCAGTCTCGTCCTCGCCGTGCTGGTGGTCGCGGTTCTGGGGCCGAGCCTCGCCAACACCATCATCGCGGTGACGATCGTCTATCTGCCTGGCTATGTGCGCCTCGCGCGCGCGTCCGCCCTCGGCGAGCTCGGCAAGGACTATGTGACCGCCGCGCGCGTGGTCGGGTTAAGCCCGCTCCGGCTCGCCTGTTCGACCGTGCTGCCGAACTGTCTTGCTCCGCTCATCGTCCAGGCGGCGCTGGGCGTGTCGAGCGCCATTCTCGAAGCGGCGGGGCTCGGCTTCCTCGGCCTCGGCGCCCAGCCGCCGACGCCCGAATGGGGGGCGATGCTGGCCGACTCGCGCGAATTCATCCGTTCTGATCCCTGGATCGTCGCGCTTCCGGGTCTCGCCATTCTCATCACGGTCCTCTCCATCAATCTGACCGGCGACGGCCTTCGCGACGCGCTCGATCCCAAGATGCGGAGAGGGTGATGGCGCCGCATCTCCTCGAAATCCGCAACCTATGCGTCTCCTTCGCGACGAGGCACGGGGCGTTCAAGGCGGTCGACGGGTTCGACCTCACCCTCGAGCGCAACGAGGTGCTGGCGATCGTCGGCGAATCGGGTTCCGGCAAGTCGGTCGCGATGCTGGCGGCGATGGGGCTATTGCCTCCGGCCGCGACCGTCTCCGCCAACCGCATGGCCTTCGAGGGCCTCGATCTTCTGACGCTCAGCGCCAATGATCGGCGAAAGCTCGCCGGCAAGGCCATGGCGATGATTTTCCAGGAGCCGATGTCGTCGCTCAATCCCTGCTTCACTGTCGGCTTTCAGATCGGAGAGGCGCTTAAAGTCCACCTCAACCTCAAGCGCGCCGAGCGGGAGAGGCGGGTCGTCGAGCTTCTGGCCGAGGTCGGCATTCCCGATGCCGAGCGCCGGCTCCGCGCCTATCCCCACCAGCTTTCGGGCGGCATGAGCCAGCGGGTCATGATCGCCATAGCGCTCGCCTGCCGGCCGAAGCTCCTGATCGCCGACGAGCCAACGACGGCGCTCGACGTCACCATCCAGGCGCAAATCCTCGATCTTCTGATGCGGCTTGCCCGCGTGAGCGGCATGGGGCTCGTGCTCGTCACCCACGACATGGGGGTGGTCGCCGAAACCTCCGACCGGGTCATCGTCCAATATGCCGGACAGGAGATGGAGACGAACGCCACCCGGGACCTCTTCGCCGATCCGCATCATCCCTATACCGCGGCGCTTCTGGCGGCCTTGCCGGAGCGGGCGAACGGGCGGCGCCTGCCGGCGATTCCGGGCGTCGTGCCCGGGCCGTTCGACCGGCCGCGCGGCTGCGTGTTCTCGCCGCGCTGCGCCTTCGCCTTCGACGCCTGCCGCGATGTCGAGCCGCGGCCGGCCGCAGCGGCGCTTGGCCGCGCGCGATGCCTCTCCCCACTTGTCGCCGGGGTCCCGAAAGCGCACGAATTGCGGGGGGCGGCGCAGTGAGCGCGGCGCTCGAGGCCCGGGGCCTCACGCGGGACTATTCCGTCTCGCGAGGCCCATTCCGCTCCCGTTTGACGGTTCATGCGCTCTCGGGCGTGTCGTTCTCGCTTCACGCGGGGCACACGCTGGCGGTGGTCGGCGAATCGGGCTCGGGCAAATCGACGCTGGCGCGGCTCCTGACGCTGA
>DATGHB010000075.1:0-5405 GCA_035308265.1 Roseiarcus sp. | reverse complement strand
GGCGAGATTGGTGGCGCTCCACAGGTTGAGGTCCCCGACCTGCGGACCCTCGACGCTGACGATGCGAAAGAAATGCCCGGCCGATACGTCGAACGCCCGCCCCTCGCGCGGCGGGACGATCGTCTCGCAGATCTTCGCCATGCCCTCACGCGCGCCCGCATAGAACGCCGCGTCGTAAGGGGGTAGCCCGCGGAGCGCATAAACGATGACGGGCTTGGCGGCGCGCCGCTCATCGGCGTCGGAGGGAGGCTCGATCCGGGGAGGGCTCATGGCGACGGCGAAGCTAGAGCGCGGCGCGAAAGGGTGGAAGCCGGTTTTTCGCGCCGGGACCGGAAGCGAATCAGAACAATGCGAATATGTTTTGCATAAAGCAGAAACCTGTGGTACAGACTCACCTGGGCGCTGAACGCGAGAAGGCGCGGGCGCGGCACTGGAGACGTGGAGCCATGGCGACGATCGCGCGCGAACCGACGGGAGCCTGGGCGGACCCCGGACCGATCCGCTGCCCGCGCTGCCACGGACCCCTCGCCCGGACGGACGCCGGCTTCGCCTGCGGCGCCAGGGCGTGCGGCGCGAGCCTCCCGGTTCGGGATGGCGTGCTGATCGCCAGCGACGCCCCGACCCGCGACAACAAGGTCGCGGCCGATTTCTACGACAACGGGCAGTGGCGGAAGGTCAGGCCCTGGGAGACCTTGTTCTGGCGCCTCAACGGAGGCGAGAGGCGGGCGCGCGACGTCGTCCTGAGGCGGTTGCCGACATCCTCCGGCGTTCGCCTGCTTGACGTCGCCATCGGCGACGGGGTCTACACGAGCTGGCTGCCCAGAGACTGGTCGATCGTGGGAATCGACCTTTCCGCCGCCCAGCTGGCGGCCTGCCAGGGGCGCAACCCCGGGCGCGATCTTAAGCTCGTCCTGGGCGAAGCCGAGGACATGCCATTTCGCGACCGGGAGTTCGACGCCGTTTTGAGCAACGGCGGCTTCAACCACTTCAACGACCCCGAGAAAGCGCTTCGCGAAATGGCCCGGGTTGCGAAGCCCGGCGCGCCGATTGTGATCGCCGACGAGGCGCCCGACTTCCTCGACATCGGCCACCGGCTGGGCCTGCCCGGGCTCGACCGCTTTATCGCGGCAAGAGTGATGAGAATGGGCGACGCCTTCGCCGATGTGGTCGAGCGCCACCGCAATATCGACATCGCCGCCATCGGCCGGCGCGTCCTCGCCGACAGCCGCTACGAGGCGATCTGGCATGGCGGAGGCTACCTGATGACTGGCGCCGCCCCGTAAGATGGCTGAATACAGGGCTGAAGTCAGTTTCACTCTGAAATTACTGACAAATCCGATATTTTCCGCTTGAGTCGTGACGCTGGTCGTCGATGTGCATGTTATTGGCGTGGAACGCGTCGGCGCCCGGACCCAGGACGGTGGTGAACCATCCGCATGCCGCGGTTCGTATCGCGCGGAAGTAGGAGGCCTCGTCCGCGTCCGTCTGCCGCTCGACCACGACCCGCCGCTTGTCCGCGAATGTGATCGCGACCAGGTCCACCGCCCGCCCGTGGGCATGGGCGCTCATCTTGGCGCCGGCGATGCGGTCCTGGGTCCGGCACTCGTAGCCGGGGCCGGTTTCGATCGCGGCGACCCTGGAGCGCAGCATCGCCTCACCGAGCGGCGCGACGAGGAGGCGGACATAGTCGGCGAGCACGGCGGCGAATTGGCAATCGAGAAGCGGCCGGTCGGGCAGGCTGACCACGTCGCCGCCGGGACCCGCGACCGATGACAGCCGGACCGGCGCGTCGATCCCGCATCCCTCGACGGGCGCCGGAGGGGCCGGGGCCGCCTCCGCGGCCGCGCCGGCCGCGACCAGTTTGGCGAGGCAGGCCGCCGCGCCTTCGCTTGTCGTTTGGGGCGGCGCCGGCGCCGGCCTGGCGGGCGGGGCGAGTTCCGGCGGCCGGGGCGGCGGCAGTGGCTGTTCGTCCGCCATCGTCTGTGCTGAGGCGCAGACGCCAAGGCCGAGGCCGACGATCGCCAATCTCGAGCGGCGCCCTTTCAAAGTGAATGCGTCGTCATCAGAGGTCCGCGTTCTAATATACCAATAAATGCCGCTTAAACGCAACTAATCGTGCTTAAACGCCAGTTAATTGTCAGCGATTACTAGCATTTATTTTTCCGAATCGAGCCCTTTCAATGAATTAGACAAGATTCAAATAGAATGTTTTCCTCCTCAGTTGTGACAAGCGATCTCCGGTTGTGCAAGGCCCGGCGCCAGACCCGCCAATCGCCGGCGCCATCGCGAACGGCTAGCGGTCAAGTTCGCCATTGTGGAGAGCGTAACCCGGATTTCCGCTTAGCGCAAGATAATGTCGAATCTGATCCACAGAATTTTGATTCTCAGCAACAGAGTCTCGCCGAGGCCGTTGGACGCGCTGCAGGCCAGCGGGAGAATAAATCGCGCGCCGAAATTGTTATGCTGTGCTTGATCCAGCGAGGCTGGCCAAATGGCCCGCCTGCGCGAAAGGAGGGGGAGTTGATGACCTCTTGCTTGCCTGCTCAACGATCGTCCGACACTTCGTCTCCGGCGAAGTGGTTCCGCCTCATCGTCGTGGTCGCGACGTTCGGGCTCTCCGGCTGCAACGCCAGTCAGGAGGTCAATCCCTCGTCGCAGACGGCCTCCCAGATCTTCGCCGGGCGCTACGTGGACAACAATCCTTACAATCCCATCAGCTACGCACAGAACAACACCGGGCGCGGCGGGGGCGGCCACTAAGCGCCGGTCACGCGACATCTCCTGGTCATCGCTTCGGCCGCCGAGCGCGGTTGCGCGCTCTCTATATTGGCGACAAGCCTTCCCGCGCCTCGCGAAACGACACGAGCCGCCGCGTTTCCTCGTCCCACAGCGCGAGACGGACGCAAACGAGGCTGCGCCACAGAGTGACTCGGCCGACCTCGCTGAGCTCGGGATAGGTCCGCAAGACCTCGGGAAGCCGGTAAAAGGGAACGCCGCTCGCCAAGTGATGCACGTGATGCACGCCGATGTTGGCGCTGAACCAGCGCAGCGGCAGCGGCAAGTCGTAATGCGAGCTGCCGTGAAGCGCCGCTTCCGGCCGGCGCCAATCCGTCGCCCCGTCCCAGGTCGTCGCCTCGAATTGATGCTGCACGTAGAAGAGCCAGACGCCCAACGTGGCAGCGAGCACGACAATCGGCAAATGGACGATAAGGAACGGCGCAATCCCCACGCCCCAGATCAGGAGACCGGCCGCGAGCAGGATCCCGGCGTTGGTGGTCATCGTGCTCAGCCACGGCATGGCGCCCTGGCGCATGAAGCCGAAGGGTAAGCGGCTCTCGATCAGGAACAGGAAGGCCGGGCCGAGCCCGAACATCACCAGGGGATGGCGATAGAGCCGATAGCCGAGGCGGCCGCGCCAATCGCGGGCGGAATATTCGCGCACCGTCAGCGTCTTGATGTCGCCGATGCCGCGCCGGTCGAGATTGCCCGACGTCGCGTGATGGATCGCGTGGCTGCGCCGCCAGTGATCGTAGGGCGTCATTGTCAGGACGCCGATCGCGCGGCCCACCCAGTCGTTGGCGACCTTGCTGGGAAAGAACGAGCCGTGCCCGCAATCGTGCTGGATCATGAACAAGCGAATGAGCAGCCCGGCGGCGAGCGGCGCCAGCGCGAAAGAAAGCCAGAACTGGCCATGACGCGAGGCGATGAGCATCGCGGTCCAGACCGCGACGAACGGCGGGAAGGTGACGATGAGCTCAAAAACGCCGCGCGCCGCGCTCGCCCGGCGGTAAGGGACGAGCGCCTGCGCCCAGTCGCGCGCCGCCCGCGCTGTGCTATTCGTTTCCGTCGCCGACATTCTGATACCCCCGACATGCGCTTTTTAAGGAAAGCGTCGTCGAGCGGGTGATCGACTGCGCCGAGGGAAGGATCGCCTGCGGCGATCCTCGCGGCGACTCGCTTGAAGGGACGAGCGCCGGTCTCGGCTGTCCTTAGCCCAAGGCGTTGAAACAGGTCCGAGCAGCTTATTATAGACAGCGAGCGATGAAAAAGCGATGACGATTCGCGCCTTGGGCTGGACCGGCGTCAGTGACGATCCGGGTGTTCAGCCAGCTTGCGCGCCGGCCTCGTCTCCATTGAGCCGGAGGACGCGAATGCGGATCCCGATCATTCTCACGGTTGCGGCGCTCGCGCTCTCCGGCTGCAACGCCAATCAGGAGGTCAGTCCCTCATCGCCGACGGCCTCCCAGGTCTTCGCCGGCCACTAATTCCCATCAACATTAATAATCAGAGAGTTGGCTCGGAATAAATTACATTTTAGTTGGATTGCGGCCTTGTAATCGAAAGAAAAAGACCTACGTGCCGCTTGTAATTCGAATGATAATCATTCGGATTTATATTTTGCTTTTTTTTGGAGAATGGCGATGAACGCACAACATTCGACCGAAAACCTTACTATCCACCACAAAGTCAAGGACTATGCAACCTGGCGCAAGGGTTACGACGAGCACGAGAAGAGCCGCGCTTCGGCAGGCGTCACGAATGGCAAGGTGTTTCGCAGCGCTGAAGACCCGAACGATATCCTGATCCTTCAGGATGTGGCTGACGTGGCGAAGGCGCGTGCTTGGCTTGGGGGAGCCGATCTGAAGGCCGCGATGGAGAAGGCCGGCGTCGTCGGCTCGCACAGCGTGCGCTTCGCGGCGTAAGCCGGATTTCGCGAAGGCTAAGCCGGCCGTAGCCGGACGCGTTCCTTTGCGACCTGCGCGCTGGGCGTGACGCTGGGAGGACGCAGCGTCCGGCGCGTGGAAAATTGACGCCGCCGCCGTCAAGGGCGACGTCCATCCAATCACGGCAAGTGTCTTGCGCGGTAACGGAGCGCACAGTCGCCGCAACTCGGCTTCACGTCTCTGGACGCCCGCGTCCGCAAGCGTGACAGCGCAGGCGCGCCGCAATCCGATCCCCGACGCTCGCCCGATGCAAGGAAACCTTCCGCGGCTCCTGCTTTGTCAAAGGGAAGCCCGGCGGAAGCAGCTCGGCGCGCCCTTGACAGGGCTTGCCGCTCGGAAAAACAACGCGCGGGAATAGGTTGACGGCTCACGCTGCCCACTCGCCAGCGTCGACGATCGAGACGTTCGCAGCAAAGCCTCCGCCGCCCGGCTGAGCAAGCCGCCTCGCCCCGAGCTATTGAACCCGATCGCCGACTGCGCCAAACTCTCCTGCGCGCCGGCCTCGTCTCCATTGACGCAATGCGGATCCCGATCATCCTGGCGGTTGCGGCGCCCCTCTCCGGCTGCAACGCGAATCAGGCGGCCAATCTCTCCGGACAGGCGGGCCACTGCGCGAATGACGCCGCCTGCAATCCTTACAATCCCTCCAGCTACGCGCAGAACAACACCGGATCGTCCGCT
>DATGHB010000074.1:0-10903 GCA_035308265.1 Roseiarcus sp. | reverse complement strand
AGGTGAAGAAGGGGACGCCAAGCCGCGTGAACAGATCGAAGGCGACGTCGGCTTTCTGGCGCGCGGCCGCCATGGAGTCGGCAAACCAGGGGCGATGGAAGGTTCCCTCGCCGAACATGTCCGAGCCCGGCCAGGCGAGGCTGTGCCAGTAGCAGACGGCGGGGCGCAGATGCTCGGCCATCGTCTTGCCCATCACTTTGCGCGACGGGTCGTAGTGCCGGTAGGCGTAGGGGTTGTCGCTCTTCGGCCCCTCGTATTTCACCGGCTTGACGTCGCCGAAAAAGCGCTTGCTCATGGGTCCTTCCTCGGATGTGGATGATCTAACTGGCGCGAAAATCGCGCGCGAAAAGGGTTAGCGCCTTCAGGCCCATTGCGCAGTCCTCGACACCGATCGATTCCGCGGGATTGTGACTGATCCCGCCCCTGCAGCGAACGAACAGCATGCCGGCGGGACAGTGGCGCCCCATGACCATCGTGTCGTGTCCCGCGCCCGACGGCAGGAGGCGGACCGGAACGCCGACCGCTTCGACCGCGCGCTTTAGCCCCGCCATGACGCCCGGATCGCAGACATACGCGCCTTCCTCGTGCGTCTTGGCGACGCTTGCGATCACCCCGCGCGCGGCCGCGATCGCTTCGATGCGAGCGCAGAGATCGGCGACGGCGGCGAGCCGGCGCGCGTCGTCGGGCGAACGAAGGTCGATGGAAAACCGGACGTGGCCCGGGATGACGTTGGCCGCCCCCGGCTGGACGTCGAAGCGTCCGACGGTCGCCACCAGACCGGCCTCGCCTCGGGCGCGCGTCTCGATCATGAGCGCCATCTCCGCGGCGGCGGTCAACGCGTCGCGGCGCAGGTTCATCGGCGTCGCCCCGGCATGGCCGGCGACGCCGCCGACCCCGACCTCGAGCCTCGTCGCGCCATTGATCGCGGTCACGATCCCGAGCGGCAGACCCTCGGCCTCCAGGACCGGCCCCTGCTCGATATGCGCTTCGACGAAGGCGGCGACATTCCGCGCCCGAAGGGACTGGGCGCGATCGGGATCGCCGCCGAAGGCCGCGAGCGCCTCGCGCATCGGGATTCCGTTGGCGTCGCGCTGATCGAGCGCCTCTTCAGGATAGGCTCCAGCGAGCGCCCGCGAGCCGGTGAGGGTGGTTTTGAAGCGAACCCCTTCCTCATCGCCGAAGGCGACGATTTCGATCGCGTGATCGAGCCGCTCGCCGGCGCGAGCGAGCGCTTCCACAACGCCAAGCGCCGCCAGCGCGCCATAGTTTCCGTCGTAGCGGCCGGCGTCGCGCACCGTGTCGATGTGCGAGCCGATCATGAGAGCCGGCGCGTCCGCCCTCTTGCCTTCGTAGCGCGCGACGACATTGCCCGCGGCGTCGATCCGGGCCTCGAGCCCGGCCTCGCCGCACCAGCCGATGAAGGCGCGTGCGGCTTTCGCGTGCGCGTCAGAGAGAAAGAGGCGCGTCAGACGTCCTGGCTCGTCGGTGAAGGCGGCGAAGGCGTCAAGCCTCGCCATCAGCCGGCGCCCGGCCTCGAGATCGGCTTCCATCATGGGAGAGTCCGTCAATTCTGCGCCGTTTCGAGCCCCAGCCAGCGCCCCAGCGTCCTGCGCTCGTCGTCGGTCATCTGGCTGAAATTGTTGGGCGGCATCGCATGGGTCAGGACAGCGAACTCCCGGATTGCGGGCGCGAAACGGGCAATGTGCTCGGGCGTGTCGAGAAGGATTCCCTTCGGCGCTTCGCCGATCTCCTCCATCGGTTGCGCCGCGTGACACATCATGCAGCGCAACTGAATGATGTCGACAACCTCCTGCGGGGCCTTGGGCTCATCGGCGCGCGCGGTCGCGGCCGACAGATCGGCAAGACCCAGAAAAGTGCGCATGTAGGGCGAGGCGGTCGCGGCGAAGCCGAAGGCGCCGAGGATCGCGACCGCCGCCGCGGCCCAGGCCCACCAGGGCGCGCGGTCATGATCGAGATGCCAGACGTTGTAGAAATAGCGCACCATCGCGCCGGCGACGATGACGCAGGTGACGATGGCGGGGATCACCCGCGGATTGGAGAAGGTCGAGGGAACGTGGCTCGACAGCATCAGGAACACCACCGGAAGGGTGATGTAATTGTTGTGGGTCGAACGCACCTTCGAGCTTTTGACCCATTTGGGATCCGGCTTCTCCCCCGCGATCAGCGCGGCGACGCTCTTGCGCTGGTTGGGCATGATGATGAAGAACACATTGGCGGTCATGATCGTCGCCATCAGCGCCCCGGTATGGATGAGCGCGCCGCGGCCGGAAAAGAAGAGCGTGAACACAAAGCTCGTCGCCACCACATAACCGAACCCGACCAGCGCCAGCAGCGGCTCGTTCTCCGCCAGCGGCGACCGGCAAAGGAAATCATAGACGATCCAGCCGAGCGCCAGGCCCACGATTCCGATCGCCGCCGCCTGCCAGGGGGCCAGCGCCATCACCGCGGGATCGATCAGATAGAGCGACGACTGGCCGTAATAGACCCAGCAGAGGAGCGCGAAGCCGCTGATCCAGGTCCAGTAGGACTGCCACTTGTGCCAAATGAGATGCTCGGGCAGCACGGCGGGCGCGAGCACGTACTTGTTCATCTGATAGAAGCCGCCGCCGTGCACCTGCCAGGAGGTTCCCGCGATCGCCGGATCGTCGCCCGCCTTCTTGCGCAGGCTGGCGTCGAGATGCATGAAGAAGAACGATCCGCCGATCCACGCGATCGCCGCGATCACATGGAGCCAGCGCAGAAGCGCCGCGCCCCATTCCCAGCCGAAGGTCCCCAGCGCCTCCATCACGCAGCCTCCCCCGGGCGAGACGACCGCGCGCCCGGCCCGATCACGATAAAGGCGGCGGGGCGATTTGGGTAGGGGCCCGCTGACGCGTTTGGGACGGGAATTCGGGCGGGCCGCGACCGTGCCGAGCGGCGGCGCGTTCGACAAAATCGCGGCATGGGTTAGAGACTTCGGGGACCCATCTGGCGGGGAGCCATGCAGTTCCATCTCAACGGCTTCAAGACCGGCGACCCGGCGATTCCCGGGCCGGACGGGCGGCGCGAGCGCCAACCGCCGGACGAGCTTCCCGGCGAGGTCGACATCCTGATCGTCGGATGCGGTCCGGCAGGCCTCACTCTGGCGGCGCAACTAGCGACCTTTCCCGACATCGAGACCCGGATCGTCGAGCAGAAATCGGGCCCCCTCACGCTCGGCCAGGCCGACGGCGTCGCCTGCCGGACGATGGAGATGTTCGAGGCCTTCGGCTTCAGCGACCGGGTGATGAAGGAGGCCTATTGGGTCAACGAGATTTCGTTCTGGACGCCCGACGACGCCGACCGGGCCAGGATCGTGCGCAGCCGTCGGATCCCGGATCACGAGGAGGGGCTTTCCGAGTTCCCTCATGTGATCCTGAACCAGGCGCGGGTGCATGATTTCTATCTCGACGCAATGCGCAACGGGCCGCGGCGCATCGAGCCGGATTATTTCCGTGAGCTCGTCGATCTCGCCGCCGCCCCATGGGCCGGCGATGGCGGGCCGGGGCATGGCGTAACGGCGAGGTTCGTGCGGGCCGACGGGGAGCGCCGGGGCGAGGTCGAGACCGTGAGGGCCCGGTTCGCGGTCGGGTGCGACGGCGCGCGCAGCGCGGTGCGCAAGGCCCTCGGACTCACGCTCAGCGGCGACTCCGCCAACCAGGCCTGGGGGGTGATGGATGTGCTGGCGGTCACCGACTTCCCCGACATCCGCCTCAAGACCGCGATCCAGTCGGCAAACGACGGCAGCCTCCTCATCATCCCGCGCGAAGGCGGCTATCTCGTCCGCCTCTATGTCGAGCTCGACAAGCTCAACGAAAACGAGCGGGTCGCCAGTCTGAACGTCACGACGGACCGTCTGATCGCCGCAGCCCAGCGCATCCTTCGTCCCTATATCCTCGAGGTGAAGGAGGTCGCGTGGTGGTCCGTCTACGAGATCGGCCAGCGCCTCTGCGACCGCTTCGACAACGCGCCCGGCGAGCCGGACCGTTTCCCGTCCGTGTTCATCGCCGGCGACGCCTGCCACACCCACAGCCCCAAGGCGGGGCAAGGCATGAACGTGTCGATGCAGGACGGCTTCAATCTGGGCTGGAAGCTGGCCTCGGTCATTCTCAAGCGATGCTCGCCCGCTGTCCTGCGCACCTATTCGGCCGAGCGCCGGTCGGTCGCCGAGGAGCTGATCGACTTCGACCGCAAGCTCGCCGCCATGTTCAGCGCGCCGCCGCGCGCTCCGGGAAGCGCCGCGAGCCAGGGCGTCGATCCGGCCGAGTTCCAGACATACTTCGCCAGGCAACTGCGCTTCACGGCCGGAACGGAGACCCGGTACGGCCGCTCGATGCTGACGGCGGAGCCAACTCATCAGCATCTGGCTGCGGGCTTTCCGATCGGCGCGCGCTTTCATTCGGCGCCGGTCATCCGGCTTGCCGACGCGAGGCGCATTCACCTCGGCCATGCCGTCAAGGCGGACGGCCGCTGGCGCCTCTTCATCTTCGCCGACGCCGAAAGCCCCGCCGCGCCCTCCTCCCGAATGCGCGCCCTGTGCGAATTTCTGGCAAGCGCCGATCGCTCGCCGGTCAGGAAATACACACCCGTCGGCGCGGACAGCGATTCGGCGATCGACCTGCGGGCCGTCTTTCAGCAGGGCCATCGCGTGCTCGCGATCGAAGCGATGCCCTCCATCCTGTTGCCGGCGAAGGGGCGCTACGGACTGCGCGACTATGAGAAGATCTATTGCTCCGACCTGGAAGGCGGCGGCGACATTTTCGATGCCCGGGGCGTCGACCGCGGGCAAGGGTGCATGGTCGTTGTGCGGCCCGACCAGCACGTCGCCAATGTTCTCCCGCTCCTCGCCTTCGCGGAGCTTGGCGCGTTCTTCGAAGGCTTCATGCTGGCTGGCTGAAGCCGGCGCGCGAGGTCAGACGCCGAGAAGCGCGCGAGCGGCCGGCGGACCCGCGATAACCCCCTGTTAACCTCATCAGGCTCTTAAATCGCGCCAGGAAATTCCGGCTTTTAACGGCGGCGGCCAAAAGCCCAAGTTTCGGCCGATTTGCGGTGCAGACCCCCGCCGATTCCTTATCCCTCGCCGCCGTGGTCCGCGGTTCCGCCGCCAACAAAAGGTCGCCCGCCCCGATGAGTCCCGCCGACATCGCCGCCGCCGCGCCCCCGGAAACAAGCATCCTCGACATGTTCTGGTCGGCCCACATCATCGTCAAGGCGGTGATGCTGGGCCTCTTCGTCGCTTCGCTGTGGTGCTGGACGATCATTTTCGACAAGACCCGCCTGTTTCATAAATTCAGGAATGAATTGGAGAATTTCGAGCAGATCTTCTGGTCGGGCCAGTCGCTCGAGGAGCTCTACACCTCGCTCTCGGGCCAATCGAACAATAGCGGCGCGGCGGCTTTGTTCGTGGCGGCGATGCGCGAGTGGAAGCGCTCGTTCCAGCAGGCGGCGGGCTCCTTTCGCGGCCTGCACGCGCGCATCGACAAGGTTCTCGACGTTTCGATCGCGCGGGAGGTCGAGCGGCTCGAGTCGAACCTCCTGGTTCTGGCGACCGTCGCGTCGGCCGGACCGTTCATCGGCCTCTTCGGCACCGTGTTCGGGATCATGAACTCGTTTCAGTCGATCGCCGCCTCGAAGAACACTTCGCTCGCGGTGGTCGCGCCCGGCATTGCGGAAGCGCTGCTGGCGACCGCGATCGGCCTCTTCGCCGCCATCCCAGCGCTGATCGCCTACAACAAGCTCCAGGGCGACGTCGCCAAGGCGCAGGCCAGGCTCGAAAGCTTCGCCGACGAGTTCTCGTCAATCCTCTCGCGGCAGATCGACCATCATCTGTCGCTGGAAAAAGTCTCCTGAAGCGGGCGGAGCGCGACGCATGGCGATGACCCCTGTCATCGGCGGCCGCAAGAGCGGGCGAGGGCGCCGCGGCGTGCCGCGCTACGGCGCGATGGCCGACATCAACATGACCCCGTTCATCGACGTCATCCTGGTGCTCCTGATCATCTTCATGGTCGCGGCGCCGCTTCTGACCACCGGTGTTTCGGTCGATCTGCCGCGGGCGAGCGCGACCGCCCTCAATGTCGAGCGCAAGCCGATCGCCGTCTCGCTCAACGAGCAGGGCCAGCTTTATGTGATGGACCAGCCGATCGCCGACGCGGATCTGGTCGCCAAGCTCCAGGCGGCGTCGGGGAGCGACGCCGATCAGCGGATCTATCTTCGCGCTTCGAAGGACGTTCCTTATGGGCGCGTCGCGGAAATCATGGCGGCGGTCACCTCCGCCGGGTTCAAGAAGGTGGCCCTGGTCACCGAGCCGATCAAACAATAGCCGGGAGCGGCGTTGGAGGAGCGGCGGTCACATTGGAGTTTCGTGAGTTCGGCGGCGCTGCACGGCGCGCTGCTGGCGGCGATTCTGTTCGGCTTCGCCAGAGCGCCGAGATTCGCCGACAGCCCCGAAGCGATCCCGATTGAAACGGTGTCGCTCGCCGACCTCAACCAGATCATGAACGGCGAGAAGAACGCCAAACCCGCGCCGGAGCCCGCGCCCACGCCCCCTCAGCCGCCCGCGGACCGGCGCGGGTCCACGGAGCCGCCGCCCCCGCCGCAGCCCGCGCCTGAGCCCACGCCGCCGCCCAAAGCGGAAGCGACGCCTCCCCCCGAGCCGCCGCCGAGGCCGCCCGAGAGACCGGCGCCTACGCCTGAGCCCAAGCTCGCCGTCCAGGACGCGCCGGCCGTCGAGCCGCCGGTGCGGCCGAAGTCCATCGACGCCCCGCCCGACCGGCCGAAGGAGCCGCCGCAGGAGAAGCCCAGGCAAACGCGGAATTTCGACCCGAACGCGATCGCCAAGCTGATCGGAGAGGGCAAGATGGCGACCCCGGCGATCGCCTCGACCCAGACCGGATCCGTGACGCCGCAGGGACTCCCCCATCACGACGCGCCGCGCATGTCGATGTCGATGGCCTCGGCGCTCGACGCCTGGCTGACCGAGACCTACCTCAATTGCTGGACGCCGCCGCCGACCATGCCCGACGGCGACCCCTATGTCGCCGAAATCAGGGTGGTCTTCAAGCCCGACGGGTCGCTCTCGGGGCGTCCGGTTCTGCTCAATCCGCCCCCCGACCAGGCCTGGCGCCCGCATGCGGAAAGCGCGATGCGCGCGGTCAGGAAATGCGACCCGCTGAAGATTCCCGCCGAATACATGCCGTATTTCGACCAATGGAAGATCGAAACCATCCATTTCGATCCGCGCGAGACCCAAGGATGACGCCCGCACGCGGCGGCGGCGCGCCCCGCCGCTCGAGAGAGAGAAGAGAACGAGAACCGACCCCCATGCGCATTCTATCCAGGCCGATCACGGCGCTTATCGTTATCGCGGTTGCGGCGGGCGCCTATGGCTACCAGCACCTCTCGCGCCGCCATGCCCCCCGCTCCACCGGGGCCCCCAAGGCGGCAATGGCGCCGCCCGAGCCTCCGGCGCCGCCGCCCGCGATCGTCGCGGCGCGAACGGAGGCGCCGCCGGCCGAACGGCCCGCGCGCATGACCCCGGCGCAAGAGGCTGGCTTCGACGCCTGGCTGGTCAAGACCTACCTCCAATGCTGGAAGCCGGCGCGCCAGCCGGCGGACTCCGATGTTTACGTCGCGCAGGTGCGCCTCGCCTACAATCCGGACGGCTCGCTGATGAAGCCGGCCAAGCTCGTCAACCCGCCGTCAGACCCGGCGCTCAAGCCTGAGGCCAAGAGCGTCATGGCCGCGGTCGAGAATTGCAATCCGCTTCCGGTGCCGGCCCAATATCGCCCGTTTTATGCGCAATGGAAGACCAAGACCATCCACTTCGATCCTCAAGTCGCCGCCCGTTGACTCCGGGCGAAGCGCTCTTGTTGTCCTGAAAGATCGGCTGATGACTGTCCCGTGCCACGTTTCCCGCCGCGCCGCGCTCGGCGCCCTGGCGTTCGGCCTCGCCGCGGTCGCCGGCGCGCCAGCGTTTGCCCAGGGCGACATCTACATCCATGCCGGCGCGAATTTCAAACCGGTGACCGTCGCCGTGACCCCATTCGCGGGCGAAGAGACGGGACACGAGATCAGCGGCGTCGTCACCTCGGATTTCGCCCGCTCGATCTTCCTTCTGCCGCTCAATCCGGCAAGCTTTCCCGAAAGGATCGCCAATCCTGACACGGCCCCCAACATCGCGGCCTGGAGGGCGGCCGCCGCGCAATTCGTGCTGACCGGACGGGTGCTCCATCAGGACCCGGGCCGGGTCACGGCGCAATTCCGGTTGTGGGACACGGCGACCGGCGAACAGGTCGCCGGCCAGCAATATTCGACCGACGCGGCGAATGCGCGCCGCGTCGCGCACATGATCGCCGACGCGGTCTTTTCGCGGGTGACCGGGGAGAAGGGATTTTTCGATTCGCGGATCGTCTTCGTCGACGAGACCGGCCCGAAAGAGAGGCGGCGCAAGCGGCTCGCGATCATGGACATGGACGGCGCCAACCTCAAATATCTCGACGGCGGCGGCAACGGGCTGGTTGTCACTCCGCGTTTCTCGCCTTCGGCCCAGCAACTCGCCTACATGTCGTTCGGCTCCGGCGACCCCAAGGTGACGCTGCTCAATCTCGAGACCGGGCAACACGAGGCGATCGGCAATTTTCCCGGCATGACCTTCGCGCCGCGCTTCTCCCCGGACGGCCAGGAGATCGTGATGTCGCTCTCCGACGGCGCAAGCACCAATCTCTACTCGATGGACCTGCGCTCGCGCTCGACGACGCGGCTCACCGAAGGTTCGGCGATCGACACCTCGCCCACCTATTCGCCCGACGGAACCCAGATCGCATTCGAATCCGACCGCGGCGGCTCGCAGCAGATCTATGTGATGAACGCAAGCGGCGGTCCGGCCAAGCGGATTTCGTTCGGCGAAGGCCGCTACTCGACGCCGGTCTGGTCGCCGCGCGGCGACCTCATCGCCTTCACCCGCATCAAGGGCGGCTCGTTCGGCATCGGGGTGATGAAGCCGGACGGATCGGGCGAGCGAATTCTGGTCGAGGGATTCCACAACGAGGGCCCCACCTTCGCCCCCAACGGCCTCTATCTCATGTTCTTCCGCAGCGCCGAGGGCTCGGGCGGGCCCAAGCTCTATATGACCGACATTTTCGGCCACGCTGAATTCCTGGTTCCGACCCCCAATTACGCCAGCGACCCGTCCTGGGGGCCGCTCTTGCAGTGACGCCCGACTCGGGCGGCCGCAAGCAGGATTTCGGCGGCGAGCCAACGGACCGGACGCCTGGGCGGAGCGATTTGGGTTTTCTTGGCCTGTGGCCGTTTCGCCGCGAAATCCTCCCGCCCGGCCTATTGGATTGTCTTGGATTTCCTTGGATTCTCTCGTCCGAATCCAGACTTTTCAATAGGTTATACGGGTTTTTGGGGGAAGGAATTTTGCGGGCGTCTGGGATCCCCATGACGCCAGCGGGCCATGACAAGTGGGGCTCTCTCTCGACATTCGGGAGGGCGTGGAATGCGCATGGGTCAGAGGTTACCGCGCCTTCTGATTATCGGCAAGCAATTGTCGCCCGGCCGTTCCTATCCCGCCGGAAAATGGTCCGCCCTTGATCCGTTGGCCTGCCAGAGAATCCCGCTGACTCTCGGTAGCGCCTGCAAGCTCCCCCTCCATGCAATAGGGCGCCCGGAAGGACGCCCGTCCTTCCGGACGGGCTATAGCATGGTGGAGGGGGCGGGCCGGTCCAATGACCGTTGGTGTCAGAGGGTCCCGCCTCGCGCGTCCGTCGCGTCCACTTCCGGCCCGCCGTTCGACCCCTTGCGCTCCAAAGGCTCTTTTCCTTCTCGGAGGGGAACAAGTGCGTCGAGGAAAGTCCACAGGAGCTGCATGGCTGGGTTCCTGGTGACGTCGGGGTGCAAAGGCTCTTCGATCGGCAGCTCATGCGCGGGGTCGCGCTCGATCGCCCTTCGATAGAAGCGCCATGTCGCGTGGCCCAGCACCGGCAGGACGACGGCGAGGCCGAAGAACAGCGGAATCGAGCCGAGAACCAGCGCTGCCGCGACGATCAGGCCCCAGAGCGCGACCGCGACCGGATTGGCGCGCGTCACGCTGAGCGAAGCCTCGAGCGCGGGCACCAGGCCGAGGTCGCGATCGAGCATCAGCGGGAACGAGACGACGCTGATCGCAAGCGCGAGCGCCGCGAAACAGAAGCCGACCGCGACGCCCACGACGATCAGCGTCCACCCGCGTCCGGCGCCCAGAACGTCGTGAAGGAACGGGATCGCGGCGGCGGGCGGATTGGGGCCGTAGAGCCAGACATAGATGAGCTCGGCGGCGAACAGCCAGGCGGCGAAGATCGCCAGCAGAAGCAGGCCGAAGCCGAGGATCGAAGGTAGCGCCGACGAGCGGATGACCGTGAAGGCGTCGCGCCCTCTGACCGTGAGCCCCCGCTCGCGCCGGCGGCTCATCTCATAGAGGCCGATGGCGACGAACGGCCCGATGATCGCAAAGCCGGCGGCGAGCGGGAACGCCAGTTGCAGCGCGCTGCCAAGCGAAGCCATCGCGAACAGCGCCACGCCGGCAACCGCGTAGAACAAGCCGACAAAGACCGGGTAGGTGGGCATGGCGAAGAAATCGTCGAGCCCCTCCTTGAGCGCGGCGAAGCAGTCGTCCGCGCCTATCCGCCGCACGCGGGGCGTCGAAGCGAAGGCCTCGGGTCCGAAATAGACGTGGAAAGCGGAAGTCATGAGGCACATCCTCCTTCGTCTCTGCCGCGTGGGGCAAGCGAGATTCGGGCGTTCGCCCAGAAGGACTTTAACGTCGCGAAATCTCGCGCCGACCAATCGGGGCGAATCTACACCCGGCGGGACCGCCTGTCACCCG
>DATGHB010000073.1:0-18778 GCA_035308265.1 Roseiarcus sp. | reverse complement strand
CGTAGTGGGAACGAGTGGCGGCGGCCTGACCCCGCCGTTGAGCCCCTACCGTCCTGCAATCTACGGTCCCACGCTCGAAACCGTGGCTGTGCCGGAGGCCTCGACCTGGGCGATGATGCTGCTCGGCTTCGCGGGACTGGGCTTCATGGGATTCCAAAGCGCCCGCAGGCGGAGAGCGGTCGCTCAATAGACAGAGAGGCCGCCGCGGCGCCTACGGGGCATTCACGACCCGAATGGGCTTGCCGTCCAGGAAGGCCTCGGCGTTCTCGACGCTCTGCGGATACATGGTGCGCCAGGTCTCCGCGACGCCGTAGCCGAGATGGGGGGTGAGCACCGTATGGTCCGATGACCGGATCGGATGGTCCGGCGGTAGCGGCTCGCGATCGAAGACGTCGAGCGCGGCGATGATCTTGCCGGCCTTGACGGCCGCCACGAGCGCGGCCTCGTCTACGAGCGGGCCTCGCGAAGTGTTGATGAGGATCGCGCCCGGTTTCATGGCCGCGATGTCCTCCGGCCCGATGAGGCCGCGGGTGCGCGGCGAAAGCACCATGTGGATGGAGACGACATCGGCGCCGCTCATGAGCTCCGGTTTGGTCGCGAGGCGGGCGCCGGCCTCCTCCGCTTTCTCCCGGGTCAGGTTCGGACTCCAGGCGATGACCTTCATGTCGAGCGCGAGCCCATAGCGGGCGAGGCGCGCGCCGAGGCGCCCAAGACCCACGACGCCCAGCGTTTTGCCCGCGAGGCTCACGCCCACGGGCAGACCGCGCTGGAAGCCGCCCGAGCGCATCGTCCGGTCAGCCGCGGGAATCGCGCGGGCGGCGGCGATCATGAGGCCAAGCGCGAGCTCCGCCGTCGCGTAAGCCGGGCCCGCGCCCCCTGACGTGTTGCAGACCGTCACGCCCTGGCGCGTGCAGGCCTCGACATCGAGGGAGCGATTCGCCGCTCCGGTGATGCCGATCATACGAAGCTTCGGGAGGTGCCGGATCAGGCTCTCGGGAAAGGGCGTGCGCTCGCGCATGGTGAGCAGGATGTCGAAGTCGGCGAGCGCGCGGGCGGCTTCGTCTTCCGACGCGAAAGCGTCGGCGAAGAACACGAGCTTGGCGCGCGCCGCGAGGCTCGACCAGTCGGCGCTCGTCCGCGCCACGTCCTGCCAGTCATCGAGGACAGCGATTTCAACCATGGGCAACTCCCAACTTCTTCAGACCTCGTTTTGAAGCGCCGCGAAGCGGCCTTGAAAGATGGTGCAATCACGCGAACGGCGCCGTCTTTTGACGATCATCCTTCGGCACGCTCGCTTCGCGACCGGTCTGAGGCATGAGGTTTGGCGATGACCGCTCGCCTCTGATCGCCGTAGACGACAGGCCGGATCGCGGCCCGTGCAGAATGATGAGCGCCGGCGGTCGCATGGTCGCGAAGCGCACGGCGTCGCGCTCGGGAACCCGCCACGGGGCGAGCGCCGCGCCGGCTACGCTGGAGATCGTCTTCAGGGTCGAGCCGGGACGGTCGATGACGACGATCGGCATGAGGTCGGCGATCTCGCGCCAATTGCGCCAGAGATGGAACTGGCGAAGGTTGTCGGCGCCCATGATCCAGACGAAACGGACGCCCGGCGCGCGGCGTCTGATCCACGCCAGCGTCTCATAGGTGTAGCGCGAATTAATCTGCGCCTCGATGTCGCTGATGACCACCCTGGGGCCGACGTGGAGCTGGCGAGCGGCCTCCATCCGGGCGTTGAGCGCCGCAAGGCCGGTCAGCGACTTCAGCGGATTGCCGGGCGTCACCAGCCACCAGACGCGGCCGAGCGAAAGCCTCTTGAGCGCGAGCCTCGTGATGAGCGCGTGGCCTTCGTGGGGCGGGTTGAACGAGCCGCCAAGCAGGCCGATGCGCATGCCCCGCGCGAAGGGCGGCAGGCGCGGGATCGACGTCACGAGGCCGCCTGCTGCGCGAGAAGCTCGGCCTGGCGCTCGGCGGTCAGCTTGTCGATGATCTCGTCGAGTCCCTCGCCCTCCATGATCCTCTCGAGCGAATAAAGGGTCAGGTTGACGCGGTGGTCGGTCACCCGCCCTTGCGGGAAATTATAGGTGCGAATGCGCTGCGACCGGTCGCCTGAGCCGACCTGGGAGCGCCGTTCCTGGGCTCGGTCGGCGTCGAGCTTCTGGTTCCTGGCGTCGAGGATGCGCGAGCGCAAAAGCGCCATCGCCTTGGTGCGGTTGCGATGCTGCGACCGCTCCTCCTGCATCGCGACCACCACCCCGGTCGGCAGGTGAGTGATGCGGATCGCCGATTCGGTCTTGTTGACATGCTGACCGCCGGCGCCGGACGAGCGATAGGTGTCGATCTTGAGATCGGCCTCGTTGATGACGAAGTCCGCCTCTTCCGCGATCGGCAGGACGGCGACGGTCGCGGCGGAGGTGTGGACTCGCCCCTGGGTCTCGGTCGTGGGCACGCGCTGGACCCGATGGACGCCGCTCTCGAACTTGAGCCTGGCGAACACGCCGCGGCCGGAAATCTCGGCTACAACTTCCTTGAATCCACCGGCGGTTCCCTCGCTCGACGACAGGATGTCGACCTTCCAGCGCTTGCGCTCGGCGTATTTGACATACATGCGGAAGAGATCGCCGGCGAACAGCGCCGCTTCGTCCCCGCCCGTGCCGGCCCGGACCTCGAGGATCGCGCCGCCCTCATCCGCCGCGTCCCTGGGGAGGAGCGCGATCCGGATCGCCTGGGACATCGCTTCTGCCTGCGTCTCCGACGCGGCAAGCTCGTCGGCCGCCATGGCGCGCATGTCCGCATCCAGATCGGGCTCTTTCAAGAGCGCCTCGAGGTCTGCGCGCTCCTTTTCCTTGGCGAGATAAGCCGTGATCGCGGCGACCACCGGCTCGAGCTCGCTCAGTTCGCGCGAGAGCGTCGAATATTGCGCGCCTGAGGCCCCCTCGGCGAGGCGGGCCGAGATTTCTTGGTGGCGGCGAAGGATAAGATCGAGATTGTCGTTGGCGGCCATGTCGTGAGCTTTAAGAAGCGGGAAGCGGGGGCTTGGGGACGCGCCCGCGCTAGAGGCGCACCTGAAGGCGTTCCGCCAGGCGGTTGAGGGCCTCGCGCAGAGAGGCGTCCGCGCGCCCTTTGACCAGCATCGCCTCGACGTCGCGCGCCGCCTCGCCGATGTTGAGGGTGAGCGTCATCGCCTTGACCGGTCCGATGGAGGCCGCGGACATCGACAGTTCGCGATAGCCGATCGCCATCAGCGCCATCGCTTCGAGGGTCTCTCCGCCGATCTCGCCGCACAGGGTCACCGGCGTTCCGTGGCGCGCGCCCGCGTCGGCGATCGAGCGCAGCGCGCGCAGGAAACCGACGCTCAACGGATCGAAGCGGCCCGCGACACGGCGGTTGTCGCGATCGACCGCGTAAAGATATTGCATGAGATCGTTCGAGCCGACCGACAGGAAGTCGGCGGCGGCGGCGATCTCGTCGATCTGCCAGAGCAGCGAGGGGACTTCGACCATCACGCCCAGGCTGGCCGTGCGCGGCGGTTCGTAGCCGCGGCTCAGATTCCAGGCGAGCTCGCGGTCGAACATCGCCCGCGCGCTCTTAAATTCGTCGACCGTCGAGACCATCGGCGCCATGACCTTGAGGTCGCGCCCCGCCGCTGCGCGGATGAAGGCGCGGAACTGCATGCGCAACAGCGCCGGACGGTCGAGCCCGATGCGGAGCGCGCGCCATCCCAGCGCGGGGTTCGCCTCCTCGAAGCCTTTCATGTAGGGCAGGAGCTTGTCGCCGCCGATGTCGAGCGTACGGAAGGTGACCTGCCGGTCGCCGGCGGCGTCGAGGATGGAGCGGTAGAGTTCCTGCTGCGCGCCGGGCCGGGGAAACCGGGACGCGAGCATGAACTGCAGTTCGGTGCGGAAGAGGCCGATCGACTTCGCCCCGGTCTCGGCGAGGTGAGGCATATCCACGAGCAGGCCGGCGTTCATGTGCAGGCCGATCGCTATGCCGTCGAGGCTGACGGTCGGCGTGTCGCGAAGGGCGCGATACTGCGCCTGACGGCGGGCGCGCATGCGGGCCTTCTCGGCGAAAGCCGCCTCGACCTCCGCCGACGGGCGCAGATAGATCTCGCCGGCGTCGCCATCGACGATGATCGCGTCGCCATGTTCGACGATTTCGGAGATGTCGGCGATGTCGCTGACCGCCGGAATGGCCAGCGCGCGGGCGACGATGGCGATGTGGCTCGAGGCGCCCGCCTCCTCGACCACGAGACCCCTCAGCCGCGCGCGGTCATAGTCGAGCAGCGCCGCCGGGCTCATCGAGCGGGCGACGAGGATCGCGTTTTCCGGCAATTCGTCCGGCAACAGAACCAGGCTCTGGCCGGCGAGCTGATGCAGGAGGCGATTGGCGATGTCGGTCAGGTCGTGCAGCCGGTCGCGCAGGTAGGGGTCGGTCTGGCGCTGCAGCTTGGCGCGCGCGTCGTTATGGACCCGTTCGACCGCGGCCTCCGCAGTGAGACCGGAGCTCACCGCCTCGCGCAGCCGGCGCAGCCAGCCGCGATCGTGGGCGATCATGCGGAACGCCTCGAGCACGTCGCGATGCTCGCCGTCGACCCCGTCGTCGCTGCGGTCGATCAGACTGTCGACGGAAGCGCGCATGGCGCCGATCGCCGTCTCCAGCCGCGCGAGCTCCGTTTCGACGTCGTCGGCGACGATCGCCGACACCGTCACCCGCGGCTGGTGCATGACCACGTGCCCGAGGCCGAGCCCCTCGGCGATGCCGAGGCCCTTGAACAACCCCTGCCGGCGCTCGGCGATCGCCGCGCCCTGGGCCGCGATCCCCTGCAATTCCCCGGACGCGATCATCTCGGCGAGCAGCATGGCGGTTGTCTGCAGCGCCTCGAGCTCCTCGTCCGAATAGGCCCGCCTGGCGCGGTTTTGCACCACCAGGACCCCGATCGTGGCGCCGCCGCGCAAGACCGGCACGCCGAGGAACGACTGGTAGATTTCCTCGCCCGTCTCGGGCCGGTAGGAAAAGGCCGGGTGATGCTGCGCGTCGGAGATCGCCAGCGGCTCGGCGCTCGAGGCGATCAGGCCGACCAGGCCTTCGCCCGGCCGCATGGTGGTCAGGTGGACCGCATCGCGGTTCAAGCCCTCGGTGGCGAACAGCTCCATGGCGCCGTCGGCGCGCACCACGTAAAGCGAGCACACCTCGGCCACCATGTTGGAGGCGATCAGGACGACGATACGGTCCAGGCGCGCCTGGGCGGTGACCGGCTCCGCCATCACTTCGCGGAGCCGCCGCAGCAACAGACGCGGTCCGCCGGGCGCGCGCATCACCAACCGTCCTCTATCGCCGCCCGCCGGCCGGGCCGGCCGGGCCACGCAATGATCACGCCAGACGAAAGCCGCTCCTCGACTGCGCTTCCCACCCGTTTTCTCTAGTGCGGCTCACGAAAAAGCGGAAGCCGGTTTTTCGCGAAGGGCCACGCGAAACCAATGGAACCTGAAGCCTGCCGCGATTGCGTCGAATCGGGGCAGGCGCCAATGGCGTGACGGGTATAGAAACGAACCGCCGGCCGGACAAGGCAGGCCCGCCCGCCGCCCTCCGGGACCCGCCTTGAGTTCAAGTCAAGCCTTCAGGGCGCTCTCAAGAGCGCCGAGGTCGCCGCCGCCCCGGCCGCGCGCGCGGCGAGAACCTCGTCGAGCCAGTCCGGCCGCATCTCGGGCACCGAAGACAGAAGCGTTTCCGTGTACGGATGATAGGGGGGCGAGAATACCGCCGCGGTCTCGCCGCTCGCCACCACCTTGCCCTTCAGCATGACCACGACCTTGTTGGCTATTCGCTTCACCGTGCCGAGATCGTGGGTGATGAACAGATAGGCGACCCCCAAATCCTCCTGCAGCCGCTTCAACAGGCGAAGGATTTCCTCTCCGACCAATTGGTCGAGCGCGGAGGTGACCTCGTCGCAGATGATGAGGTCGGGCTCGGCGGCCAAGGCGCGAGCGATCGACACGCGCTGCTTCTGCCCGCCCGACAATTCGCTGGTCTTGCGGGCGATGAAGGATTCCGGCAGATCCATCTGGCGCAACAGTTCGGCCGCCCGCGCGCGCGCCTCCTCCCGCGACCGGTTGAAATAGAAGGCTACTGGCCTGCCGATCGTCTCGAGCACGGTGTGCTGGGGGTTGAGCGCGACGTCGGGCATCTGGTAGATCATCTGCATCCGGCGCAACTGATCCCTGGCGCGGTCCCTGAGCCGCGGCGGCAGGCTCGTCCCGTTGAAGCGCACATCGCCCGCGACCCGCGGCAGGAGACCGGTGACCACCCGCGCCAGGGTCGATTTGCCCGAGCCCGACTCGCCCACCACCGCCACCGTATCGCCTTTGCGCACTTCGAGGCTGACGTCGTCGATGACCTTCGGCCTCCCGGGATAGTCGGCGCTGACGCGGTCGATGGCGAGGATCGGGGCTTGAGCGGCGGCGGCGGCGACGAAGCCATGGGCGGCGGCGCGCTCGCTCACCAGGCGGCGCGTATAGTCCTCCTTCGGCTCGAGCAGGATTTGCCGCGAATCGCCGAATTCGACCATCTTGCCGTGCCTCAGCACCATGATCCGGTCGGCGATCTGGGCGACGACCGCGAGATCGTGGGTGATGTAGAGCGCCGCCGTCCCATGTTCGCGAATGAGCTTGCGGAACGCGGCGAGGCATTCGACCTGGGTGGTGACGTCAAGGGCGGTGGTCGGCTCGTCGAAGATGAGGATGTCGGGCTTGGCGACCATCGCCATCGCCGCCATCACCCGCTGAAGCTGACCGCCCGAAACCTGATGGGGATAGCGCGAGCCGATGGTTCCCGGGCTTGGCAGGTCGAGCTGCTTGAAGAGATCGATCGCTTCCGCGCGTGCCTCAGCCGACGACAACACGCCATGCCTGACCGCGGCCTCGCAGACCTGATCCATCAGCGTATGCGCAGGATTGAACGAGGCCGCTGCGCTCTGCGCGATATAGGCGATCTTCGGGCCGCGCAAAGCGCGGCGTTCATCCGGACTGATCGCGCGGATGTCCTTGTCGCCGAAAATGATGGCGCCGCCGACGATGTAGCAGTCGCGCCGCGTGTATCCCATCGAGGCCAAGCCGATGGTCGACTTGCCGGCGCCCGATTCGCCGATCAGCCCGATCACTTCGCCTCGCCGCAACTCGAGCGACACGTCGTCGACCAGGACAGGTCCTTCGCCGGCGTCCGTGCGCACCGCGACGCGCATGCCGCGGACGTCGAGGATGATGGAATTGTCCTTCCGCTGGGAAACGGCCATTGTCTTATCGGTCACGCGCCTTCTCCCTGGCCTCTGGAGTGAATCGAGAGCATCCAGTCGACGATGAAATTGACCCCGATGGTCAGAATGGCGATCGCGGCCGCGGGATAAAGCGGCGCCGCGGAGCCAAAATTGATCATGTCGCGATAGTCCTTGACCATGCTGCCCCAGTCCGCGGCCGGCGGCTGAACGCCGAGCCCGAGAAAGCTCAGCGCGGCGATGAAGAGAAACGTGAAGCAGAAACGCAGTCCGAATTCGGCCATAAGCGGCGGAATGGCGTTGGGCAGAACCTCGCGCCTGACAATCCACCACCAGCCCTCGCCGCGCAGGCGGGCCGCCTCCACGAATTCGAGGCTCACGATGTTGACCGCCACCGATCGCGCGAGCCGGAAGACCTTGGTCGAATCGAGGACCGCGATGGTGACGATGAGGACCGGCAGCGCGGAGCCGAGGACCGAGAGGATGACAAAGGCGAAAATCAGCGTCGGCATGGAGAGCAGAAGGTCGACGATGCGCGACAAAACCTGATCGACCCAGCCTCCGGCGACCGCGGCGGCGAATCCTGAAATGACGCCCATCAGGAAGGAAAAGGCGGTGATGATCAGCGCAAGGCCGATCGACATCCGCGCGCCATAGATGAGACGGCTGAGAATGTCGCGCCCCAGATTGTCCAGTCCAAGCCAATGGTGCGCGTCCGCGTCCGCCCAGGCGTCTCCGAGCGGCGTCACCGGATCGAAGGGAGCGATGAGCGGCGCAAACAGGGCGACGAAGAGGTTGATGAGGACAACGGCGATGCCGATCTGCGCGGTGAGGCTCACCTTATGGCCGCTGATGCGCATGAACCGGCTTTTCCCTAGCGGGGCTGGCGAAGCCGCGGATTGGACAGGATGGCGAGGATGTCGGCGATCATGTTGAGCAGGATGAAGGTGGCGGCGAAGATCAGCCCGCAGGCCTGGACCACCGGCACGTCGTGCTTGCTGACCTCGTCGACCATCAGCTGGCCCAGGCCCGGATAGACGAACACGGTCTCGACCACGACGACGCCGACGATGAGATAGGCGAGGTTGAGCGCGACCACGGCGATGATCGGCGCGAGCGCATTGGGCAGCGCGTGGCGCACGACGATCCGCGATTTGCTGAGACCCTTAAGGATCGCCATCTCGATGTACGGGCTCGCCATCACCGACAGCACGGAGGCGCGGGTCATCCGCATCATATGGGCGATGATCACCAGGACCAGCGTCAGCATCGGCAGGAAGGCGATATAGAGCCGGTCGAAGAACGAGGTGTCGGACGAGACGCTCGCCAGCGAGGGAAACCAGCCGAGATCGACCGCGACATATTTGATCAGGAGGTAGGCGAGAAAATATTCCGGCACCGAAATCGTCATCAGAGTCACCACATTGACGAACCGGTCGAACACGCCGCCCTGGCGGATCGCCGCCAGCAGGCCGAGCCCGATAGCCAGCGGCACCGCGACGACCGCCGCATAGGCCGCCAGGAACATCGTGTTGGCGAAGCGCGGGGCGATCTCGGTCAGGACGTCGCGGCCGTTGGCGAGCGAATGGCCGAAATCGCCGTGCAGCGCGCCGAACAGCCACGCGAAGAAGCGGACATAGGCCGGCTGGTTGAGCCCGAGGTCGAGCCGCATCTTGGCGAGCGCCTCGGGGGTGGCGGTGTTCTGCAGGATGGCGGACGCGAGATCGCCGGGCAGGATCTCCGTCCCGACGAAGATCAAAACCGACGCGGCGAACAGGGTGAGCACCCCGAGGGCAAGCCGGTTGAGCACGAGCTTCAGCAGGGGTCGCCCTCCTCGATCCCGATTCGGGTCATCGCGCGGAGAGCGGCGCGGGCGCCGCGCCGCGCCCCATCGCGTCCGCAATCACGATTTCAGCCAGGCGTCCTCCATGATCCAGCCGTTGTTCATGTCATAGCCGCCGTGGGGCGTATGCCCGCCAACCTTTGAACTGTGCGCGTCGAGCCAGTCCCGGAACACCGGGATCAGCGCCCCGCCGCGCTCATTGAGAATGGCCTGCATCTCCCAGATATAGGGCTTGCGCTTGGCCTCGTCGGTCTCGGCGCGGGCGTCGGCGAGCAGCTTCTCGAATTGCGGGTCGTTCCAGTGGGTCTCGTTCCACGGCGCTCCGGCCTCGAAGGCGACCGAGAGCATCTGGGTCGCCGCGGGACGTCCGCCCCAGTAGCTGCCGACGAAAGGCGCCTTCAGCCACACGTTGTCGAAGAAGCCGTCGGCGGGCTCCTTCTTCACGTCGATCTTGATGCCGGCCTTGGCCGCGCTCGCCTGCAGCAGCACGGCCTGATCGACCGCGCCGTTGAAGGCCGCGTCGGACGTTTGCAGGACGATCTTCGGATCGGCGATACCTGCCTTCTTGAAATGGAAGGCGGCCTTTTCGGGATCGTACTTGCGCTGCGGCAGCTCGGTGTTGAAATAGGGGTCGGTCGGCGGAATCGGATGGTCGTTGCCGGCCGTGCCGTACCCGCTGAACAGGGCTTTCAGCATCTGCACGCGATCGGCGGCGAGCATCAGCGCCATGCGGATGTCGGGATTGTCATAAGGCGGCTTGTCGACCTCCATCGCGAGCACCGAGAACCAGCCGCCGGGAGCGCGCACGACTTCGATCTTCGGCGTCTTGGACAGGAGCGCAACCGCCTTGTGATCGACGCGGTTGATCGCGTCGACCTCGCGCGAGATCAAAGCGTTGAGACGCGCCGAGCTGTCGTTGACGACGGTGACGTCGACGCCATCGAGAAGGCCCTTGCCCTCTTTCCAGTATGGCCGGACCTTCTTGACCCTGATCCTGACCCCCGGGTCGAAGCTCTCGAGCACGAAAGGTCCGGTGCCGACCGGCTTCGCCCAGTCCTTGAACCCGTCGGGAACCATCAGCAGGTGATAATCGGTGAGACCATAAGGGAAATCGGCGTCGGGAGCCGAGAGCGAAATCTGGATCTG
The DNA here is from genome assembly GCA_035308265.1 of Roseiarcus sp. GTDB lineage: Bacteria > Pseudomonadota > Alphaproteobacteria > Rhizobiales > Beijerinckiaceae > Roseiarcus. The sequence continues at coordinate 8,522 of DATGHB010000073.1, read as the reverse complement.
GTGGTCGTTGAGCTTCTTGATGTCGCTGACGCCCTTCACCGAGGTGGCGCCGCCCGATTTCGTATCGCCCCGGTGGAGGTTCAGCGAGTAGATCGCGTCATCGGCGACGAATTCCTTGCCGTTCGAGAACGTCACGCCCTTGCGCAGGTTGAGGGTCCAGGTCTTGGCGCCATTGGTCGCCTCCCAGCTCTCCGCCAGCTCGGGATGAGGCTTCCCGTCCTGGCCCCATTTGGCAAGGCAGTTCCAGAGACCGTGGCCGGTGTCGATGAGCACGGAATCGGTGGTGGTGCGGAAATCGAGGCTGTCGGTGGTGCTGCCCCCCGCGAGGCCGAGCTTCAGGACTCCTCCGCTCTTTGGCGTCTCGGCGGCGGTCGCCTCGGCGCTCTCGAGCATGGCGGAGATCGCGACGCTCGAGGCGCCGAGCGCGGCGGCGCGGCCCATGAACTCACGGCGTGAAATGGCGTCCCTGATCAGGCGCTCGTTCCAATAATCCAGTTCGGTCATCTTGAGGATCCTCTTCCGTGACTGCGCGCTGCCCCATTCCACGATTGGCCGTTGTTCCGTCGACCTTGTCGCTCGACTTGGCGTCAGAATCCTGGTCGTGTCAATTGCGCTTGAACCCGCGCTGGAAAAATCGGTCGCGAAGGCGCGCGCCGGCCCGTTTTCTCAGCGATCTCCGCCAGCACGGAGAGCGGAGTTTTACCTGCGTTGACTTGGCCCATGGCCGAGACTAGGGGTTTCCGCCTCGAATTGCTTCAAGCGAGAGTTCTGAGCTCCATGAAGATCCTCGTGCCGGTCAAACGGGTGGTCGATTACAACATCAAGATCCGCATCAAGCCGGACGGCTCGGGAGTCGAGCTCACGAATGTCAAGATGTCGATGAATCCGTTCGACGAGATTGCGGTCGAGGAGGCGCTAAGGCAGAAGGAAGCCGGCAAGGCGAGCGAAGTGGTGATCGTGTCGATCGGCTTGGCCCAATCGAGCGAGACCATTCGCACCGCGCTGGCCATGGGCGCCGACCGAGGAATCCTCATCAAGACCGATACGGTCGTCGAGCCGCTGGCGGTCGCCAAGCTGATCAAGGGCGTCGTCGCGGCCGAAGAGCCCGGCCTCGTCATCATGGGCAAGCAGGCGATCGACGACGATTCGAACCAGACCGGGCAGATGCTGGGCGCGCTGACCGGCTGGGGGCAGGGGACGTTCGCCTCCAAGGTGGTGATCGGCGACGGTTCGGTCGAGGTCACGCGCGAGGTCGACGGCGGCATGCAGACCGTCAGGCTGAAGCTGCCGGCGATCGTCACCACCGACTTGCGCCTGAACGAGCCGCGCTACGCCTCGCTCCCCAACATCATGAAGGCCAAGAAGAAGCCGATCGAGGAGAAGACGCCGGCCGACTACGGGGTCGACGTTTCGCCCCGGCTCAAGGTCCTGAAGACCGCCGAGCCCCCGGGCCGCAAGGCGGGGGTCAAGGTCAAGTCGGCAGCCGAGCTCGTCCAGAAGCTTCACGACGAAGCGGGAGTGATCTGACGATGGCGACCCTTCTTCTTGGCGAGGTCGCGGGCGGGCGACTGAACGAGGCGACCGCGCGCGCGCTGACCGCCGCGCTCGAGCTTGGGGCGCCCGTCGACGTACTGGTCGCCGGCGGGAGCGTCGCCGCGGCCGCCGAGGCGGCGGCCAAGCTTCATGGCGTGGCGAAAGTGCTCGCCGCCGACGATTCTCTCTATGCGCACGGGCTCGCCGAACCGCTGGCGGCGCTGATCGTCAAGCTTTCGCCTGGCTATGACGCCATCGTCGCGCCCTCGACCGCGAGCGCCAAGAACGTGATGCCGCGGGTCGCCGCGCTTCTGGACGTGATGCAGATCTCCGACATCGCCAAAGTCGTCGCGCCCAAGACCTTCGAACGGCCGATCTACGCCGGCAACGCCATTCAGACCGTCGAGTCGACCGATCCGAAGATCGTCGCGACCGTGCGCACCGCCTCTTTCGCCGCGACCGGCGAGGGCGGGCAGGCGCCGATCGAGACGGTCGCGGCGGCGCCCGATCCGGCCGTGTCGTCGTTCGTGGGCGAAGCGCTCGCCAGGTCCGACCGGCCGGAACTGACCTCGGCGAAGATCATCATCTCGGGCGGCCGGGCGATGCAGAAGGCGGAGAATTTCAAGACCTATATCGAGCCGGTCGCCGACAAGCTCGGCGCGGCGATGGGCGCCTCCCGCGCCGCGGTCGACGCGGGCTACGCGCCCAACGACTGGCAGGTCGGGCAGACCGGCAAGGTGGTGGCGCCCGAGCTCTACATCGCGGTCGGCATTTCAGGCGCGATCCAGCACCTCGCGGGGATGAAGGATTCGAAGGTCATCGTCGCCATCAACAAGGACGAGGAGGCGCCGATCTTCCAGGTCGCCGACTACGGCCTGGTCGCCGATCTTTACACCGCGCTACCCGAATTCGCCGCCGAGCTCGCCAAGATCGGCCGCTGAGGCCTTGGCCATGAGAAAATCGCGGCGTCCGACTGGACGCTTGTGCCTGCTCGTCTATGATCGCGGCCCCGGCGCGGCCGCCTGCTGGACATTAATATGACATTCAACATCGAGACGGTTGGCGTCATCGGCGCGGGGCAGATGGGCGCCGGCATCGCGGAGGTCGCGGCCCAGGCGGGACTGACCGTCTTCCTGAACGACGTCGCCGAGGAGCGCGTCAACGCCGCGCTCGCGACCATCAACGGCCACCTGTCGCGCCAGGTGGCCAAGGGGCAGATCGACGAGCCTGAGCGCAAGGCGATCCTCGAGCGCATCCGGGTCGCCCCGACCCTCGACAGGCTCGGGGAGTGCGATCTGGTGGTCGAGGCCGCCTCCGAGAACGAGGAGGTCAAGCGCAAGATCTTCACCGCGCTCCGCTCTTTTCTCAAGCCGGACGCCATCGTCGCCTCGAACACCTCCTCGATCTCGATCACCCGCCTCGCCTCGGTCACCTCCAATCCCGAGCGGTTCATCGGCATGCATTTCATGAACCCGGTGCCGCGCATGCAGCTGGTCGAGCTGATCCGGGGCATCGCCACCAAGGACGACACGTTCGAGGCCGCCAAGGCGCTGGTGACCAGGCTCGGCAAGACCGCGACGATGTCGGAGGATTTCCCCGCCTTCATCGTCAACCGGATCCTGTTGCCGATGATCAACGAGGCGGTCTACACCCTCTATGAGGGCGTGGGCTCGGTCGAGGCGATCGACACCGCCATGCGGCTCGGCGCCAATCATCCGATGGGGCCGCTTCAGCTCGCCGACTTCATCGGCCTCGACACCTGCCTCTCGGTCATGCAGGTGCTGCACGAGGGGCTGGCGGATTCGAAATACCGCCCCTGTCCGTTGCTGGTGAAATATGTCGAGGCCGGCTGGCTCGGCCGCAAGACCCAGCGCGGCTTCTACGACTACCGCGGCGAGCATCCGCAGCCGACTCGGTGACACGCTCGGAGCGTCTTTTGGCGCTTCTGCAGGCGCTGAGGCGCAGGCGCAGGCCGGTCAGCGGACGCATCCTCGCCGGCGAACTCGGCGTCTCGCTCAGAACGCTCTATCGCGACATCGCCGCGCTCCAGGGGCAGGGGGCGGAGATCGAGGGCGAGGCGGGGCTCGGCTATGTGCTCAAGCCCGGCTTCTGGCTTCCCCCGCTGATGCTGAGCCAGGAGGAAATCGAGGCGCTGGTCCTCGGCGCGCGCTGGGTCGGCGCCCGCACCGACGCAAAGCTCGCGCTCGCGGCCGGCGACGCGATCGCCAAGATTTCCGCCGTCCTGACGCCCAGCCTGCGCGAGGACGTCGAATCCTCGACCCTTATCGTGCCCGGCAAAGCCCCGGCCGCAGCCGCGCCCGACCTCGCTCCGGTCCGCGCCGCGATCCGGGCCGAACGCAAGCTGGCGCTCGAATACCATGACGCGCAAGGGTCGAAGACCGAACGCACGGTCTGGCCGTTCGGGGTCGGCTATTTCGACGAAGCGCGCGTCGTCATGGCCTGGTGCGAGCTCAGGCAAGGCTTTCGCCATTTCCGCGCCGACCGGATCGCCTCGTGCCGGACGCTCGAGACGCGCTATCCGAGGAGCCGCCAGCGCTTGCTCAAGGACTGGCGCCTGAGCGAAGGCGCTCCGCCTCCGGAGTGAGGCTGCTGACAGAATCTGACATGAGGCCGGCTTAAGGATCGCATCCTCTTCAATGAAAAGGAGCGTTTCCATGGCCCTGCCTCATTTCGTCCTGCTTTACGTCGATGAGCCGCAAACGAGCGCCGCGTTTTACGCCCGCCTGCTCGATCGTCAGCCGCTCGATTCCTCGCCGAACTTCGTCATGTTCGAGCTCGCGCCGGGTCTGAGGCTCGGGCTTTGGGCGCGCCGGGACGTATCGCCCGCGCCGCGCGCAAACGACACCGGGGAACTGGCGATGGCGGTCGCGACCAACAGCGAGGTCGAAGCGCTCTGCGCCGAGGGCATGCGCAAGGGCGCCGCCATCCTGCAAGAACCGGTTACGAAGGACCTCGGCCTCACTTTCCTCGCCGCCGACCCGGACGGCCATCGGCTTCGCGTGTTCTGCCCCGCGGCTTAGCGCCTTCTGCTCTCGAGGTTTACGCAGGGACTGTCCCGCAGCGTCTCCTCCCCCCTTGCGGGGGAGGAACAAGGAGGGGGGTCGCGCGGTCTTGCGAAACAAGCGACGGCGACGCTCACAATAACCTCCGCCCTCTGCGCGACCCCCCACCCCTGCCCGCCCCCACAAGAGGGGGCGGGTGCGCTAACGCCGTCGATTCCGAGGAAATGCGACAAGGTCTGGGCCGGCTGCTGCGAAGGCCCGCGCCGCGCGCGGCGGCGAGCCTTTCATAACCGCGGCGCCGACAGATCGAGGGCCAGCAAATCGCCGATTCTCTCGATCGTCCTGTCGACCGTCGCGCCGTCGCGCGGCGGCTCTTCGCGAGCATAGTGGCCCTGCTTCGGAAAGACGGTCGTGACCCGGTCGGCCCAGGCGGCCTTGACCGCGGCCAGGATGCGCGCCTTGTCGTCGATGAGCGTGTAATGGGCCGCGGGATAGCGGCGCGCCACGTCCTCGAGCTCCTTCTCCATGTGGACGTAGATCATGACATGGCCGTCGAACGCCTCCCACAAGCCCGAACGCACGATCTTGCGCGGCTGAAAGATGGCGTCGCCGTCCGAGAGGATCACGGGCAATCCCCATTTGCCGGCATAGCTCACCGCGTCGAGCGCATGGCGGTAGAGGCGGTCGGCGAACGGATAGTCGAGGAGCCAATTGGCGGTGACGGGGATTTCGCGATCGTAGCGATTTTCGAGCCTCAGGCGCTCCAGTGCGCCGAGATAGTCCATGTATCCCAGCGCGTCCCACAGCTCGTCCATGATCGCCCAGTAGCGCGCCGAGGCGCGCTCGCCATGGGCGGCCAGCAGCCGTTCGCGGAGGTCTTCTCGAAACCGGTCGTTATCGAAAAGCGTATTGTCGACGTCGAACAGGAATACCGCGCCGGCGGCTGAATTCATGGGCTTCGTTCCCGTGGCCGACGTCGGCAAGCGCGGCGCTTATCGCCTCAAACCTTGACCGTTGAAGCCTGATAGATCTCCTCGATCGAATCCTTCAGTTCCTTGTCGAACTCCGCGTCGGTCATCGACCGCTTCAGCCCTTCCGCGAGCGCGCGCGAGAAGCTCGCGATCATGCCGTGATTCTTGGCGAGGCGCTCGCAGGCGTCGTCCCGGGTGTAGCCGCCGGAGAGCGCGACGACGCGCACGACCCGCTTGTCGTTGATCAACGGCGCGTAGAAGTCGGGAACTTCCGGAATCGTCACCTTGAATATCACCTTGCGGCCAGCCGGGAGCGCGTCGAGCCCTTTGGTTAGTTCATCAAGCAGGATCCGCTCGGCCCCGGCCTTGTCGGGACTCTTGATCGAGATTTCCGGTTCCAGGATCGGGGTCAGCCCGTGGGCGAGGATCCGTTCGCCGAATTCGAACTGCTGCCTGGCGATGGCGGCGATGCCGGTCTTCGACGCCAGATTGATGACCGAGCGCATCTTGGTGCCGAACACGCCGAGCTTCACCGCCCGGGTGAGCAGCTTGTCGAGGTCGGGCATCGGCTTCATCAGGCTGACGCCGTCCTTTTCCGCCTCCAGACCTTTATCGACCTTGACGATCGGGACGACGCCCCGCTCCTCCCACAAGTAGCTCGGAACCGGCTTCCCCTTCGCCTCGCCGTCCATCGTGCGCTCGAACAGAATCGCGGCGATGACCCTGTCGCCCGTGAACGCGGGCGCGGTGATGATGCGAACCCGCATTTCATGCACGAGCTCGAACATCCTGGCGTCGTCGCCTTTGTATTCGCTGTCCGCAATCCCGTAGAGGCGCAATGCGCCGGGGGTCGATCCGCCGCTCTGGTCGAGCGCGGCGATGAAGCCGGGCTTGCCCGACATCTGCGCCATCATCTGGTCGTCCGCCATGGCGGGGGTCCTCGCGTTCGATGTTGTCGCGCTCCGGTCGCGCGGGCTCGTCCAATGGAGCGGACGGGGGGCGGGCGTCAAGGGGCGCACCATGCCGCGCCGATCGCCGGGGTTTGCCTGAACCGAAGCCTTTCGTACGACAATGTAGCGCCGAACAGCAGACTGTCACGAGGCGGGGAGCGTGGGACGCAAAACTGCGGTCGAGACGGGCGAGTCAGCGCCAGCCATCGTAACTCCCAACCCGTCGCCCTGAGGAGCGGAGCCGCAGGCGACGCGCTCGAAGGGCGCTCCAGCGCTCGGCAACCCAAACCATCCTGCAGTCGCGAAAAACCGGCGGCTCGTCGAATAATTCGGAATTTCCTTGACTCAGGGAAAGAAATCCTGTTAGGTTTACTGGGCGAGGCGCCTGTACAGCGACTGGGCGAGAATGAGGATTGGAAGTGACGGCGAAAGCCACCGGAAATCCGGTGGGAGAATGGTTGCGGAGCCGACTCGAGCCGTCAGTGCAATCGGAGATAGAAGAGAGGAATTTTTTATTTTTTCCAGCCGCAACCCTTTGAAAAGTCCCGATTCGGAAAAATAGACGCTAGTAAACGCCAGCAAATTTACTGGCGTTTAGGCGTATTTTGCTTGCACTTATTGGCGTCTATTTGCCGGCGCTCGCGCAGCCAGGTTGCATGCGCCGGGGACAGGCTAATGGGCTCGGCCCCTCAGCCGCCTCTGACCAGCACGCCTTCGGGCAGGCGGGCGGCGAGCTCGCGCCCCGCCTCGCGCCCGAGCCGCTCGGCGTCGGAAGGCGCGCCCTCGGCGGCGACGGCGAAGCGCTCCGAGCCGTCCGGGCGCAACACTTCGCCTTTGAACCTGAGCTTACCGGCCTCGATGCGGGCGAGGCCGGCGATCGGGGTGCGGCATGAGCCCTCGAGTTCGGCGAGGAAGGCGCGCTCGGCGGTGAGCGCGGCCATCGTCTCCGCGTTCGAGATCGCCTTCAGCGCCTCGCGCATGCGGACGTCGGCGCCGCGGGCGGCGATGGCGATCGCCCCCTGCCCGGGGGCGGGCAGGAACTTGTCGACGTCGAGCACGGCGCGCGCGCGATGGGCGAGGCCGAGCCGCTTCAGGCCGGCGAGCGCCAGCAGCGTCGCGCCGACCGCGCCGGACTCGGCCTTTTTCAGCCGCGTCTCGACATTGCCGCGCAGAAGCGCAGGCTTGAGGTCCGGGCGGAGGCTCAGCGCCTGGGCCTGGCGCCTCAGCGAGGCCGCGCCGAAGGTCGCGCCGCGCGGCAAGCCCTCGATCGTGTCCGCCAGCGCCGAGATGAGCGCGTCGCGCACGTCCTCGCGCGGCAGACAGGCGCCGATGGCCACGCCTTCCGCCATCAGCGAGGGCAGGTCCTTGGCCGAGTGCACGGCGGCGTCGATTTCGCCGGCGAGGAGCGCGGCGTCGATTTCCCTGGTGAACAGGCCCTTGCCCCCGGCCTCGGCGAGCGGCCGGTCCTGGATCCTGTCGCCGCTGGTGCGGATGACTTTGAGCGCGATCCGCTCGATCTCCCAGCCCAGCGCCTCGGCGAGCCTTCGGCGCGCCTCGTTCGCCTGCGCGAGCGCGAGCGGCGAACCGCGCGTCCCAAGGGCGAAGGCGGATCGGGTCATGCGCGCGGGCGTGAGCTTCGAGCAGGGCCCTGTCAAGCGCGAGCCCGCTCTCGAGGGGCGAAGAGCGCCGCTTGGTCGTCTCACGCCGTGCTGTTGATGTTTGCGCTTAAGAATGGCATTTGTAATCGCCATGAAGCGCTCAATCCTCGCTTTCGTCGCCCTCATGGCGGCGGGCTCGGCGTTCGCGGCCGACGACGGGTATCCTCCCGGCCTGTTCGAGCATTCGCCGGTGGTCGGCGGACCGAACGACCCTGCCGGTTCTCAAGGGTCGCCGGACGCGGCCAGTCCCTCCGGCGCGGACGGCTCGCTCGACGACTATTGCGCCAGCATCGCCTCGCGGACCTTCCGCTCTCTCGCCGAGGTCAAACGCGCGCACGCCCGGTGCGACAGGGCGCAGCAGGACCCGCCTGATCAGTGATTGAATTG
>DATGHB010000072.1:0-3574 GCA_035308265.1 Roseiarcus sp. | reverse complement strand
GGCCATCGCCGGTGATCCCGCCTTGCCCCCAGATGCCGCCGCCGCGCGCCTGGGTCGCGAAGAAATCGACCTTGGCGGGATCGCTCTCAGAAACGCCGACGACGACCCCATGAAAGTCGCCGCAATCGCCATAATGGCCGCCGTAGGGAATGAAGACCCGGCCGGCGAACAGAGCGAGCGCCCCGCGCTGATTCTGCACCGAGGGCAGGAAGCTCCCTTTCAGCGCCGCGGCGACATCGACCGGCCAGCCGGGCTCGACCGACCCGTCGGCGAGCTTAAGCCCATAAATTTCGTGGCGCGGCTCGCCCTCGCGCATGACCATGGCGTCGAGATAGAGGGTCGCGCGTTCAGGATCGATGACCGGCGCGCCGGTCACCCCGACGAACGGAACGATGCCGCAGGGGAGAGCTGCATGCTTGACCGGCTCGCCCAGCGTGCGCTCCCATATTTGCGCGCCGCTCCCGGCGTCGATCGCGGTGACCTCGTTGCGGTCGTTCGCGAGGATGAGCATCGCCTCGCCCGACCCCGGCCGGCGCGTGAGCAGCGGCTGGGCGAAGACGTAGCCGCGGTAGGCGGGGTGGAACGAAGCATCGAGATGGAGGCCGCGGGCGCGCTCATAGGTGAGGCCGGGGACGATGTAGCGCCCGGCGCGGTCGAGCGCGCCGTGGTAGGTCAGGACGGAGGGGTCGGCGTGAGCCGCGCCGGACGCGGCGAGCGTCAGGGCGAGCGCGCCGGCGAGCAGGCTTGAGCGCATCATCGGCTCCGGGAACGGCGGCCGCCAAGGCCGCCGCTCCATTATCCGCGTGGGGCGCCCAAGGGCAAGCAGCCGCTTGCCAATGGCTACACGACGGTTCCTAGTTGATCGCGATCTTGCGCGGCTGGGCGGCCTTGGCCTTCGGCAGGGTCAGCGTCAGCACGCCGTCCTCGAGGTTGGCGCTGATTTTGTTCTGATCGACCGTGTCCGACAGCGTGAAACTTCGCGCGTAGTGGCCGATGTTGTACTCGGTATAGACCGGCTCCATGTCCTTGTATTTGCTGAAATCGATCTGCCCATCGACTCTCAGCACGCCGTTCTCGAGCGCAACATTGAGGTCCTTCTTCTCGACCCCGGGCATTTCCATCACGACGGCGAGCGCGTCGTCGGTCTCGTAGATGTCGGCGTACGGGACGTAGTAGCGGCCGGGGATGGTCTTTTCTTCCTTCGCTGTCAGCTCCTTCTTCTCGCGTACGCTCAATTCCTGCTTCTCGGCCATGGTTTTATCCCTCCTGGTTTTGGCTTGTGCTGACATCTCACGCCACCTTGATCGATTTCGGCTTGTCGCTCTCGGCTCGCGGCAGGAACAAAGCCAGTATGCCATCGCGGTATTCGGCCTTGACGCCGTCGGGATTGATCTCAACCGGCATCGTCATGGCCCGATCAAACCGCCCGGCAAGCCGCTCCCGGCGATGCAGCGCCGCCTTTTCCGGGTAGCCGACCGTCTTCTCGCCCGACAATCGGATGGTGCGGCCTTTCACCTGCACATCGAGGCTCGCCTTCTTCACCCCCGGAAGCTCGGTGATGACGATGAAGTCGTCGCCCTTTCGGAAGATATTGAGCGGCGGATAGGCGCCGCCGCCGCTCACGCCGGCATCGAGCCAAGAGCTCGTCCGGTAGGCGTCCAGAGCCTGCTGAAAGCTCGACAGCGCGTCGAACGGATCCAGTAGTACTGCCATCGTTTCTGCTCCTGTTTTGCCCGGAAGCCAACACGTGCAGACCGCTTCGGCATTGCGATAGGTCAAGAAACGCCGCCCAGACGGCGCTTTAGCACTCGAAGCCTCCGAGTGCTAAAGCAGGTGGGAAGACCGCCCCGTGCCGTCAAGAGCGTGTGCGGCGTCGCGGCGGCTTCAAGCTCTTGAACGCGAGGGGCCTGACTCCCAAACAGCCCTTGGCTGCGTCAACTGGAGCGCGGGGCGCGGATCCCCTTGCGCGAGGTGCTAACCGCGCTGCGTTCGCTCGACGCCGAGGAGCAAGGCGCAAACCCTGGCGCGGCAAAGCGGTCAATCCTGGCGAAGCCGCGCGCCTCGGACCGCCTGCCGCGTCATACGGTCGGCGTCTTCGGCGGCTAAACGGCGGGGTTCCGCAACGCCCTGGGTTGGACCTTGCGTTGCATCAATGCCGGCGGCGCGGGCCTCGCTAACGTCAAGGGTCACCATGGAGGGAACAAATGGCAAAAGCTGAAACCAAGGTTCCTGTCAGCAACGAACAACCGTCCGCGGCGCCGCCGGCGGCGCAAGCGATGCAGATGTGGCGGCCGTTCGAGAGCCTACGCCGGGAGGTCGACCGGCTGTTCGAGGACTTCACCCTGAACCCATTCCGGCTGCCGCTCAGGCGCCCCGCTTTTGACCTCGAGCCGTTCTGGCAGCCCGATTCCTGGGTCGCGCAGCCCGCAATCGATCTGGTCGAGCGCGACGGCGGATTCGAGTTGACGGCCGAGATGCCGGGTCTCGACGAGAAAAATATCGAGGTGGGCGTCGCCAACGGCGTCCTGACTGTCAAGGGGCACAAAGAGGAGGACAAGGTCGAGAAGAAACAGGACTTCCATCTTCGGGAGCGGCGCTTCGGCTCGTTCGCCCGCTCGGTCCGCATTCCGGAGACGGTCGAAGCGGACAAGATCGAGGCCACCTTCAAAAATGGCGTGCTCAAGGTGACGCTGCCGAAGAAGCCCGAGGCCCAGAAGCCGGTCAAGAAGATCGAGGTGAAGGGCGGCTGAAGCCGATCAACGACGGCCGCTCAGGGGCAGGCGTCCCAGAAGCCTTGCTGGCGGCTCGGGTCGGTATAGTACCAGCAGAGGTTCGGGCCGGGCGCCGCGCCCGCCCACGAGGCCGCGGCCGCCGCGCTGACGAACCCGATCGCCGCTCCAGCCGCCACCGCCCCGCCGACCGGCCACCAGTAGCCGCCGGGCCGGGCCCAGCGGCCGTAATTTCCGCCGCGGTAGACGCCCGCGCGGTAAACGTTGCGATTGACGTTACGGTAGACGTTGCGATTTCCGTAGCGGTTCACATTCCGGTGGATGTTGCGATTGCCGTAACGGTTCGCGCCGTGGACGCTTCCCCGATGGGCGTAGGCGCCGCGATGGGAGCCGCGATTCATTCCATGATGCACGCCCCCGCGCCCGCCTCCGCCGCGATGCACGCCCCCGCCCCCGTGGCGCGCGCCGCCGCGTCCGGCGCGGACCAGAACGAGAGGACCGCCGTTGAGTTGCGTGGCGGCGGTTCCCGCTCCGTAGACTTCAACCGCTTCCGCCTGCGGCGCGGCGAAGCAGATGAGGGTCGCCATGGCGATTCCTCGGCCGATCGGTCCCAGTCCTTGCATGACGCTCTCGAGGCTCCCTGAAAGACGCGGCTCGTGTGCTATGGACCGATGCTAGCCGTTTTCGGCCCGAAACGCGAGGTTGGCATGCAAGAGCGACAAGCCGGGGAGACCTTCGCGCCCCGGCGCTTTTCGTCCGCCGGCGTCGGCATCGCGTACATCGACGCCGCCCCCCAGCGCAGTGACCTCGATGAGCCGATCCTGCTCATTCACGGCTTCGCCTCG
>DATGHB010000071.1:0-6587 GCA_035308265.1 Roseiarcus sp. | reverse complement strand
CGCTTCGTGCTCGCGGGGCTCATCGGGCTCGGCGCGATGGGCGGCGCGGACCTCGCCGACATCCCGGCGAACTGGCGCTTCTATGCCGGCGGCGGCGGCTCGGTGCGCGGTTACGCCTATAACAGCCTCGGGCCGACAGGGCCGTACGGCTTCGCAGTGATCGGCGGGCGTAGCCTGTTCACGGCGTCGGCGGAATTGCGGGTGAGGCTCACCGACACGATCGGAATCGTGCCGTTCTTCGACGCAGGCAACGCCTTTGCGACGAGCTTCCCGAATTTCAGCGCGCCGCTCGCGACCGCCGCGGGCGTGGGCCTGCGCTACTATACCGCGATCGGTCCGATCCGCGCCGATGTCGCCTTTCCGCTTGAGCGGCGTCAGGGCAATGCGCCGGTGGCCTTCTACGTCAGCATCGGGCAGGCTTTCTGATGATGAGACGTCCCCTCCTCTTCAGGCTCATGGCGGCGATTGTCGCGCTCATCGCGCTCGGCGGCGAGGCGCGCGCGGCCGAAGCGGACAAGGGAATCCTCGCCGATCTCCTGTCACGCGCGCTCTCCTCACCAACGACCAGCGTCTCGATCGGCGCGGTCGAGGGAGCGCTGTCTTCCGACGCCTCGATCAGCGACATCGTTCTCTCCGACCGCAACGGCCCGTGGCTCAAAATCGACAAGGTGCGGCTGGTCTGGAACCGGCTCGCGCTGTTCAGCAGGCGGCTCGAGGTCGATCGGCTGACCATCGGACACGTGCAGTTTCTGCGCCGGCCGCTTGCTTCCGGGACCCCGCCGCCGGAGGGCGGATCGATCCTGCCGGAGCTTCCGCTCAAGGTCATCGTCAAGCAGTTCGGCTTGCAGGAGCTCACGCTCGGCGAGCCGGTCATCGGGGTCGCGGCGCGCCTTACGATCGACGGCAGGGCGACATTGGGGCCGCCCTCGGAGGGCCTGGATCTCAGCCTTGCCGCAAGGCGCCTCGACGCGCCGGGCGACTTCAAGGCGGTCATGACCTATGTGCCCGCTGCCCAGAAGCTCACGCTGGCGGTGAACTCGGAGGAGCCGGCGGGCGGACTCTTCGCCCATCTTGTCAATCTACCCGGTCTGCCGCCGGTCAGACTCGCCTTCAACGGCGCTGGCGCGCTCGACAATTTCGACGCGAGGCTCGACTTCGCGGCGGGACCGGACACATGGGCGCGCGGCGACGTGGTCGTCGCGCGGGAGGGCGCTGGGCGGAAGCTCACGCTCGACCTCAATTCGCGGCTCGAGGGAATGGCGCCCCCCCTCGTCCGGCCCATCTTCGCGGGCGAGACGACGCTCAGGGGCGATCTCGTCTTCGGCGACGATTCCACCATCGCAACCCCCGGCCTGCGCCTCGTCTCCGCCAGCGCCCGCCTCGACATCGTCGGCGGCAGATCGGCGGACAATACGCTGGGGATCAAGATCAACGCCGGGGCGATTCCGGGCTCCGAGATTGGCAAGCTCGACCTCGACGCTTCCATCGCCGGGCCGGCCCTGAGCCCGACGATCGAGGGGGCGATCGAGGCGGGCGGCGTCCATGTCGAGCAGGGCTCGCTCGACCGCGTCTCCGCGACCTTCCGGGCTGTCCCGAACGGGACGCTCACTCAGGAATCGACCCGGATCGCCTTCGAGGGCCAAGCCGCGATGAGCGGCCTCGCTCTCGCCGACCCCGCGCTTGCCCGCGTCGTCGGCAGCGAGGCGAAGCTTATTATGCGCGGCTCGGCCTCGCTCGGCGGCGACATCGCATTCGACAAGCTCGACCTTTCGTCGCACGATTTCGATGCGCGCTATTCGGGCCTGCTGGCGCCGAAAAAGGTCCACGGCCGACTGGAGGTTACGGCTCGCGACCTCAGCCGCTTCGCGCCGCTCGCCGGCGGCGTTCTCAAGGGCGAAGCGCGCCTCGCCGCCGATCTCGACGGCGCGCCTCGCTATAGCGCGCTGACCGCGACGATCGACGCGCATGCGACGCATCTGGCGACCGCCTATTCGATGTTCGACCGCCTGACTGGCGGCGACCTGCATCTGGGCGGCGTCGCCCGCACGACGCCCGGCGGAGGGTTCGGCTTCACCGATCTTATCGCCAGCGGCGCGCACGGGCAGGCCACGCTCAACGGCGATTTCGGGCGCGACAAGGTGAACCTCGATGCCAGCATCAACGTGCCCGAGGCCCGCGTCCTCGATCCGCGCGTGTCGGGCAAGGCGGAGATCGCCGCAACGCTGACCGGCGCGCCGGACGATCTCAACGCCACGCTGAAGGCGAGCTTGAGCGAGGGCCGTCTGCTCGACCGCAAGACATCCGGCGTCACGCTCGAGGCTGAGGCCGCCAACATCACCGGGCAGGTCCAGGCCAACGCCTCGGCCTCCGGCGACATCGACGGCCATAAGCTGCTGGGCTCGGCCCATGTCGCGAAGACCGCCGATAGCGGCTGGCTTATCGACAATCTCGCGCTCAGCCTCGCCTCCGCGAAGCTCAAGGGCAATGTCGCGATCGGACCGGATCAGTTGGCGACCGGGGCGCTCAGCTTCAGCGCTGCGAATCTCGACGATCTCTCGCCGCTCGTGCTGACCAAGATGAGCGGCGCGCTTCAGGCTGAGGTCAACACCTCGGGGACGGACGGAAAACAGGCGGTCGCGATCACCGCGACGAGCGAGCGGATGGCGTTCGGCGCGAACAGGCTCGAAGGCCTCAAGCTCGATCTCACCATCGGCGATCTGTGGGGCGCGCGAAGCGTCTCGGGCGTAGCGCAGCTCACCCGGGCCGAAGTCGCCGGGCAGACGATTTCTGGCGTTAAGCTGACCGCGACCGGACGCGGCGATTCCAGCGATCTTGATTTCACGGGCTCGGTGTTTGGCTTTGCGCTGAACGCGCAAGGCCGCCTGTCCGGCGGCCCGCCGATCCGCTTCGACCTGGCGGCGTTCACTGCGCAGCGCGGCGGCCAAAAGATCGCCCTCGCCGGGCCGGCGGCGCTGACTTACGGCAAGGACGGAATCGGCATTGAGAACCTCGCTTTGCGCGTCGGCTCCGGCCGCTTGTCGCTCTCCGGCCACGCAGGATCCACTCTCGACCTCCGCGCGACCGCGGCCGCGCTTCCGCTCTCGGCATTTGATCTTGTTTCGCCGGGCCTCGGCGCTTCGGGAACCGCCGACGGCGAGGCGACGATCCGGGGAACGCCGAGCGCCCCGATCGGCGATTGGCGCCTTCGTCTCACACAGGTCAGCACGCCGCAGACGCGGAGCAACGCGCTGCCGCCGCTCGACGTCGCAGCTTCCGGTCGGCTCGCGAGCGGGCGCACGTCGGTCGATGCGACCGCCAACGCAGGCGGCGCCAACGCCCTTCGCGTGACCGGATCGGCGCCGCTCGCGAGCGACGGCCCGCTCGACTTGAGGATCGACGGCCGGCTCGACGCCTCTCTCGCCAACAATGCTTTATCCCTTTCCGGCCAGCGGATGACCGGGGCGCTCACGCTCGCGCTTCAGCTGCGCGGGCCGCTGTTGAAGCCTGAGGCCCAAGGATCGATACGGCTGGCGAACGGGGAGTTCCGCGACGACCAGACAGGTTTCAGGCTCAGCGGGATCACCGGCCTCCTCAACGCCAACGCAGACACGGTCCGAATCGAGCGGTTAAGCGCCTCGACTCCCAACGGCGGGACAATCTCGGCGAGCGGCGACCTCCGGCTCGACCCGGTCGCGGGCTTCCCCGGCTCGATTCGGGTGACTGGCAAGCACGCGCAGCTTGTGGCCAGCACCATCGTGGCCGCAACCGCCGATCTTGATCTCACCCTCACCGGCAAGCTCGCGCAAAGGCCTAATGTCGGCGGTCGCATCGCGATCGATTCGATGGACATCACCGTGCCGGGACGCTTCAACAGCGTCTCCGCTCCCATTCCCGGCACGAAGCACGTCAATCCGACGCCGACCGTCAAGGCTCGCCTTGCCCAGATCGCCAGGGCCAATGCGGCGCGCAGCGGGGGGGCCCCCTTCGACGCGACGCTCAACCTCACGATCTCGGCGGCCAACCGCATCGTCGTGCGCGGCCGGGGCATCTACGCCGAACTGGGCGGGGAGCTGCATGTCGCGGGGCTCGCGAGCGATCCGCAGGTACGAGGCGGCTTCGACCTCCTGCGCGGCTCGCTAACGCTGGTTGGCCGACGGCTGGTCTTCACGCAGGGACAGGTCCGGTTTCACGGCGGCGTGATTCCGGAGCTCAATCTCGTCGCGGAGACCAGCGCCGCCGACGTCACGGCGCGTATTGCGGTGACCGGGCCCGCGAACCACCCGACCTTTGCGATCACCTCGCAGCCCAGCCTTCCGCAGGACGAGATTCTCTCCCGCATCCTGTTCCAGCAACCTTCCGGCAGCCTTAGCGCCTTCCAGGCGATCGAGCTGGCCAATGCGGTCGGGACCCTCTCCGGCAATTTTGACGCCTTCGAGCATCTGCGCCGGACGCTTGGGGTCGACAGTCTGGACATCTCCACCAGCGCGACCGGGGGCGCCCTGGTTGGGGCCACACGCGCGATCAACGACCGGATCAGCGTCGGCGTGACGACGGGAGCGCGGCCACAGGACAACGGCGTCAATGTCGATCTCGACGTCACCCGGCATCTGAGGCTTCAGAGCGGCGTCGATGCAAGCGGGGGATCGAGCGCCGGCGTTGGGGCGCATTGGGAATACAAATAGAGCGTGCCCTCGGGGGATCGCTCCGAGGGTCGAGTGGTGCGGTCAAGAGGACTCGAACCTCCACTCCGGTTAAAGAACTAGCACCTCAAGCTAGCGCGTCTACCAGTTCCGCCATGACCGCACTTTTTTCGCTCCGCGCCTGGCGGGCGAAGCGAAGGCGGTCGTCTAACAAATCGCCTCCGCGATGACAAGCATGTGCGCGGCGCGACGGGCGCGACACGTCGAGAACGGCCTCAGCCGGCGTCTTCGGTCTTGGGCTGCGCCTTTGGCTTCGCGGCTTTCGCGGGCTTGCGCAATTCCCGCCAGGACTCGTTCTGGGCGATCATCTGGCGGATCGCCTCGACATTGGCGCGCGCGGCGTCAGGCGAAAGGTCGGCCCGGCCAACCGTCTCGGCCTCGCCGAATTTTCCCTCGAGCGCGAGCACCAGCGCGAGGTCGCCGCGCATGCGGGCGTCGGCCTTCGGGCTTGAGACCGCTTGCCTCAGCGCCTGCTCGGCCTCGGGCAATTTCTTCGCCAAGGCGAGCGAAAGCCCCATGTTGGTGAGCACGGCCGGCTCGCCCGGCGCGATTTTCAGCGCTTCGCGATAGAATTGCATCGCGCCGGCGTGGTCGCCGAGCCGGTCGGCGACCGTCCCCTGCACCGACATCACGTCCCATCGCGGGTCGTCGGGCGTATAGGCGCGGGAGAGCACGGCCTTGGCCTGAGTGAGCTGGCCGGCGTCGGCGAGCGCCTTGCCATATTCGCCCAGCACGTCGAAATCCTTGGGCGCCTTGATCGCCGCCGTCTGGATGACCGCGACCGCCTCGCTGTAGCGCGTCAGCGCCCGAAGGGCGCGCGCGTATTCGATCGAGGCGGTCTTCTCGCCGGGATTGCTGTCATAGCGCTTGCCCAGTTCGTCGGCGTAGGCCCGGAGCCCCGCCTCGTTGGCCGGCATGGAGGCCGGGCCGGAAATCGAGCCGGTGACGTCGCCGAAGTCGTGACAGGCGGAAAGCGGCGCGGCGGCAGACGCGACGGCGACGACGAAGAATGCGCGCAAAGCGGAGGCGGGGCGGAGGGACAAGCGCGGCATCGGAGCCCCAGGGGCGGACGGAACGGGATGAGGGTCGGACCCGAACCTTGCCCCAGGCTGCCCGAATAAAGGCCGGACACAAAGGCTGCGGGCCGCGTCAATTCCCGAACTGAAATCGGCCGGTTCGCGATCTGTTCAACCGAGTAAATCTTTGGTAATGAAGAGCGGTAGACTTCCCTGGCCGCGCCGGCGCGCTCGCCATGAGCAAACGGGGGAACTTCAAAATGCGCATGAAGAATCTGCGGTTGGCGGCGCTCGCCATGTTCGGTCTGGTCGGCGCCGCGCCGCAGAGCCACGCCGGTTTGGTCCTGGATTTGACTGGAGGAGGAACTCCAACAGCCTGTGGGTCTTGCGGCCCTGATGGAACCACCTTCGGGTGGAGCTTCACCGTCAACAGCCCTATCGAAGTGGACGGAATCGGCGTCTGGGATTTTTTTGGCTCAAGCTTTCCGGCCTCCACAGAGGCCGGCCTGTGGACCGGCGCGGGCGCCCTTCTGGAGAGCAAGACAATAACGTCCGCCAGCACGCCAGTTGCATCCAGCGACCCGACTGGCCAGTGGTTGTTCGGGTCTTTCGCTCCGATCACCTTGACGCCGGGCGACTACTTGATCGCCAACGTCTTTTTTGACCGCAGTCCGCTGGCCGCGTTCATTTCGTCGATCACCGCCATACCCCAGATAACGGTGACCGGAGGCGTAGTGGGAACGAGTGGCGGCGGCCTGACCCCGCCGTTGAGCCCCTACCGTCCTGCAATCTACGGTCCCACGCTCGAAACCGTGGCTGTGCCGGAGGCCTCGACCTGGGCGATGATGCTGCTCGGCTTCGCGGGACTGGG
>DATGHB010000070.1:0-5533 GCA_035308265.1 Roseiarcus sp. | reverse complement strand
TTGCGTGCAGGAAATTGGTCGTCGCGTCGAGCGGATCGATATGCCAGGTGTGGCTCTTGTCCGTGCCCTCGACCCGCCCGCTCTCCTCCATGACGAAGCCATAGCCGGGGCGCGCCTTGGCGAGATCGGCGTAGAGGCTCTTCTCCGCGCGGTTGTCAGCGAGGCTGACAAAGTCGCCCGGGCCCTTCATCGACACCTGCAGTTCGCCGACTTCGCCGAAATCGCGCTTGAGGCCGCGGCCGGCCTTGATCGCGGCGCTGGTCATCACGGTCATCAAGGCGGAGCGGATCATCGAGGTCTTCCATCGGGCTGAAAGCGGGCGGGAGGAGGTTTATGGGAGGCGCCTCCGCTCGGCAACCGCCGCGGCGCCTCAGTAGACGTAAGGCGCGAGGCGCCAGGTGCGGGCCCGATAGGCGTCGTATTCGGCGCCGAAGGTCTCGCTCAGGAGCCGTTCCTCGGCCTCGATGCGTGCGAGCACGACAACGAGCATCAGCACCGCGATGATGACGCCGACGCCGGAGCGGAACGCGAGGCCCCAGCCGAGCGTGAGGACAAAAAGACCGAGATAGCTCGGGTGGCGAATGACCCCGTAAAGCCCGCTGGTGACCAGCCGGTGTTCGGGCTGGATCGCGACCAGCCCGCTGAAGCGGCGCCCGAGCACGAACACCGGCGCAAGGCGAAGCACGCCGCCGGCCGTATAAAGCAAGACGCCGATCCAGCGCACCGCTTCGCCGCCGAAGGTGAGGAAGCCGATCCGATCCGTATAGGCGGGCAGCCAGGCGTCGATCAGGCCGAGCGCGCCCAGAACGGCGATCACCCAGCGATTCGACCGATCCTCCCTGACGCCCGAGCCGACATGGGCCTCGCCGAACAGCGACGCGAACCCGAGCGCGATCGTGACAATGGCCGCCGCGGTCAGCGGCGGATAAGAGAAGAACCGCCCCGCGCCTCCTGCGCCGGCGATCGCCAGGCCCAGATAGACGACCAAACTCAAAAGCGTGAACACGGCAAGACGCGGCTTCGTCATGGGTCGTTCCTTCGCATAGGCGCCCCGAAGGGTCCCCTATGGGCCCCCCCGTGCGCATATAGGCGCCGGCCATCGCCGCGGTTACGATTCACGCTTGCCAAAACGAGCGGAGCGGACGATTCGTTGCCTCGAATTTGCGGCCGCGGGGCGGCAGGTCCAGGGGAAAGAATCGGTCCATGCCGTCTGATCTCGAAATCGCGCGCGCCGCGCGTTTGAGGCCGATCGCGGAGATCGCCGCCAGGATCGGCGCGCCCGATTCCGCCCTGCGCCCGTTCGGCCGCTTCATCGCCAAGCTCGAATATGATTTTCTCCGCTCTCTGGCGAACCGTCCGGACGGCAAGCTCATCCTGGTCACGGCGATCAGTCCGACCCCGGCGGGCGAGGGCAAGACGACGACCAGCGTCGGCCTCGCCGACGGGCTCAGCCGCATCGGCCGCAAGACGATCCTCTGTCTGCGCGAGCCTTCGGTCGGGCCTTCCTTCGGAATGAAGGGAGGAGCGACTGGCGGCGGCCGCGCCCAGGTTGCGCCGATGGAGGAGATCAACCTCCATTTCACCGGTGATTTTCACGCCATCACATCGGCGCACAACCTGCTCGCGGCGATGATCGACAATCACATGTACTGGGGCAACGCGCTCCATCTCGATCAACGGCGCATCGCCTGGCGGCGCGTGCTCGACCTGAACGATCGCGCGCTTCGCGAGATTGTCGTCGGCCTTGGCGCGAGCAACGGCTTTCCACGCGAGGACGGCTTCGACATCACGGTCGCCTCCGAGGTGATGGCGGCGTTCTGCCTCGCCTTGAGCCTCGAGGAGCTCGAGGAACAGCTCGGCCGCATGCTGGTGGCCCACGCCCGGGACAGGCGGCCGATCACCGCCTCTGACCTCAATGCCGCCGGGGCGATGACCGCGCTGCTGAAGGACGCGCTCAAACCTAATCTCGTGCAGACGCTCGAAGGGACGCCCGCACTCGTGCACGGAGGTCCGTTCGCCAACATCGCACACGGCTGCAATTCGGTAGTGGCGACGCGGGCGGCGCTCAAACTCGCCGATTATGTCGTCACCGAAGCGGGCTTCGGCGCCGATCTTGGGGCGGAGAAATTCTTCGACATTAAGTGCCGCAAGGCGGGGCTGAAGCCGGCAGCGGCGGTGCTCGTCGCCACGGTGCGGGCGCTCAAGATGCATGGCGGCGTGCCCAAGGACGCGCTTGGCGCGGAGAACCTTCCGGCGCTCGAAGCCGGTCTTGCAAACCTCGCTCGCCACATCGCCAATCTGCGCAAGTTCGGAGTGCCGGTCACTGTCGCCATAAACAGGTTTGAGACCGACTCCGCGGCCGAACTCGCCTTCGTCGAAAGCGCCGTGGCTCGGAAATTCGCGGTGAAGACGACCGTGTGCGATCATTGGGCCCGCGGCGGCGCCGGGGCGGAAGCTCTCGCGCATGTTGTTGCGGCTCTCGCGGACGCTGGCGAAGCGGAGTTTCGGCCACTCTATCCCGACGAGATGGGTTTATGGGACAAGACGCGAACGATCGCGCAGGAGATTTACGGCGCTGCCGACATCGCGGCGGAACCGCCAGTGCGAGCGAAGTTTCGCGAGCTGGAACAGGCCGGCTGGGGCCGCCTGCCCATATGCGTCGCCAAGACCCAATATTCGTTCTCGGACGATCCGTCTCTGCTGGGCGCGCCGAGCGGCCACGTTCCAAGGATCCGCGACGTTCGCCTCCGCGCAGGCGCGGGCTTTGTGGTGGTGCTGATGGGAGACATCCAGACAATGCCCGGGTTGCCGCGCAACCCCGCCGCCGAGAGGATTCGCGTCGTCAACGGCGAGATCGACGGCCTCTCCTGACCAGGTGGGGATTTGGCGCTTCAACGCGGCGTCGGCGCGTCCTGGCGCAAGAGCTTTTCCGCCTTCAGCGCCCGCCAGAGGCCGGCCGGAAGCTTGGCCCTCATCATCGCCGCGTTCCGTGCGACCTCGCTCGCCCGTTGCGCGCCGGCAATGACGCTCACCACCGCCGGATGGCCGAGCGGGAAGCGCAGCGCGGCTTCCGGCAACGCGACTTTGAAGCTCTTGCAAATCTGCTGGATCCGGCGCACCCGATCTTTCACATCCTCCGGCGCCGGCCCATAATTGTAATGGGCGTCGGCCTTGACCCCCGTGGCGAGGATGCCGGAATTGAACGGGCCGCCGATCACGACAGCGATGTTCTTTTCAACACAGAGCGGCAGGAAGCTCTGCAGCGCCCCCTGTTCGAGAAGGGTGTAGCGCCCCGCGAGCAGGAAAATGTCGAAGTCGCCGGCGCGCGCCAGCCTCTCGGTGACTTCCCATTCGTTGACCCCAGCTCCGATCGCCTTCACCACGCCGGACGCGCGCAGCTTGTCGAGAGCCTTATAACCGCCGGTCATGAATTCCTTGATGCGCGCGTCGGAGGCTTCCTTGCTCCCGTGCGTCCTGACGTCGACATCGTGACAGTAAACGATATCCACATAGTCGAGACCGAGACGTTCCAGCGAGAATTCGAGCGAGCCCATCACCCCGTCATAGGAATAGTCGAAGCGCTCTCGCCGTGCGGGCGTCTCAAAGAAAACATCCTGGCCCGAACGGTTCTGCGGTTCCGAGAGATCGAGCAGCCGGCCGACCTTGGTGGAAATCAAATAGGCGCCGCGCGGCTTCGGCCGCAGGAACCCGTTCAGCCGGGTCTCGGAAAGTCCTAAGCCATAGAGCGGCGCGGTGTCGAAATACCGGCAGCCCGTCGCCCAGACGGCCTCCAGCATCAGGCGCGCCTCTCTCTCGGTCATGGGTCGATAGAGATTGCCGAGCGGCGCTCCGCCGAAACCGAGTTCGGTGAACTGGAGCTCCACTCCGCGTCGAGTGGTGAACGTCCGGACTCGCGCGCTCCGCGCATTCGCGGCGGCTCCCATCAATTCTCCCCTCCCCCTGTGAGCGCGAGAAACGCATCGGGCCGCTCCGAGCGCGCCGGCGCCCAACTCTCATGGCCCGCGCTCAGAAGACCTGCCACACGAGGACGCTGCGCCAGCGAGCGGAATCGGGGCAACCCGACGATGCTGTTTGCCTGATGGATGGACAAATCTTGAGCACTCCCAGAGACAAGTCAAGCGATCCGTGATCCCTCCGTGACCTTTCGAGCCTCCTGGCGCTCGAGACAATTTCGAGACCGCGCTATCGGTTCTCGCGCAACCACGCGCGATCCTTCGAGGCGATAAAGGCCCGAAGCCGGGGCAGACCTGGATGATTTGGCGACCTCGCCTCGAGATCGGCGAGAATCTTCCGCAACGCCCTTCGCGCGACAGGCCAGTCGTAAGAGCCTTCCTTCAACATCAGCCGCGCGTGGCGGATCGAGCGGCGCACGATTTCATCTATGACGCGGTCCATCGCGGCGCCCGCTGCCTCTCCGTCGGCGACAACACGGGAAGCGCGTGGCAACCGCGGCGCCGCTTACGTCATGGGGCAAGCGTCCCGATTTGGCGCAAGGCGCGCGCCGGCGCCCGACGCGATGGGCGCCCCGCGCAGGCCGGGTGGGTCAATTTGGAGCCTGGAAGCGGCTCCTGGGCGGCGGATACTGGCCCGTGAGCCACGATTGCGTCAGGCGGGCGCGCGCTGGCTGTAACCGAGCCGCTCGTTCAGGCGCTCGATCAGGTTTTGCGCCGCCTCGGCGATGACCGTGCCGGGCGGAAAGATCGCGTCGGCGCCCGCTTCGCTTAAGGATGCGAAGTCCTGGCGCGGAATGACGCCGCCGACGACGAGCATGGTTTCGTCAAGACCGCGCTGACGAAGCGCCCTCTTCAAAGCCGGCACGAGCGCGAGGTGGCCGGCGGCGAGAGAGGAAACGCCAACGATATGGGCCCGCCCCCTGGCGGCCAGCGCCGCCACTTCTTCCGGCGTTGCAAACAAAGGTCCGATCTCGACATCGAATCCGAGATCGGCGAACGCCGAGGCAATGATCTTCTGCCCCCGATCGTGTCCGTCCTGCCCCATCTTGGCGACCAGGATTTTCGGAGCGCGGCCCTCGTTCTCGGCGAAGGCGCGGGTCATCGCGATGACCCGCCGGTTGGCCTCGGCGTCGCGTCCGGCTTCCGCGAGATAGATGCCGGAAATGACCCGCGCTTCCGCAACGTGACGGCCGAACGCCTTCTCGAGCGCGAGCGAGATTTCGCCGACGGTCGCCTTCGCCCGCGCCGCTTCGACAGAAAGCAGCAAAAGATTGGCTTTTCCTCGCGCGCCTTCGGTGAGCGCGGCCAACGCGGCCTGCGTCGCTGATTCATTCCGCTCGGCGCGGAGGCGCTGGAGCTTCTCGATTTGCCGCGCGCGCACCTCGGCGGCGTCCACCTTCAGCACGTTCAGGTCTCGCTCGTTGGTCGGCGGATGGATGTTGACGCCGATCACCGCCTGGCGGCCGGAATCGATCCGCGCCTGAGTGCGCGCCGCCGCCTCTTCGATGCGGCGCTTAGGCAGGCCGCTCCCGATCGCCTTCGCCATCCCGCCGAGGCGC
>DATGHB010000069.1:0-2583 GCA_035308265.1 Roseiarcus sp. | reverse complement strand
GGGCCGACTGGATGTTCAAGACCGCGCCGGAGCCGAACCTGGGCGGGCGCTCGATCTCCTATCCGCGCGGCAAGGTGGTGGGCGGCTCGTCCGCCATCAACGCGATGATCTATATGCGCGGCCAGGCGGCCGATTACGACGGCTGGCGCCAGCTCGGCCTTGCCGGCTGGGGCTGGGACGACGTGCTGCCCTATTTCCTCCGCCAGGAGGATCATCACGCGGGCATGAGCGCGTTTCACGGGACGGGCGGCGAATGGCGTGTCGAGCGCCCGCGCGTCTCATGGGCCATCCTCGACGCGGCGCGCGCTGCCGGGGCCGAGATCGGCATTCCGAAGATCGATGACTTCAATCGCGGCGACAATGAAGGCTCGGCCTATTTCGAGGTCAACCAGCGGCGCGGGCGGCGCTGGAGCGCGGCGACGGCGTTCCTGAAGCCGATCCTCAAGCGGCCGAACCTGCGTTTCGTCACTGGCGCGCATGTCGAGCGCATCCTGTTCGAGGGCCGCCGGGCCGTCGGGATGCGCTACAGCGAGAACGGCCAGAGCCGTGAGGCGCGGGCGCGGGGCGAGATCATCCTAACGGCGGGCGCGATCGGCTCGCCGCAGCTTCTCGAGCTTTCCGGAATCGGCGCGCCGGACCGTCTGAACGCGATCGGCGTCCCCGTCGTTCATGCGCTGCCGGGGGTGGGTGAAAACCTGCAGGACCACCTGCAGCTGAGAGCCATCTTTGGCGTCTCGGGCGCGCGCACGCTCAATGTCGATTACCAGTCCCTGTTCAAGCGGGCGATGATGGGGCTCGACTATGCCTTGCGTCGGCGCGGGCCCTTGACCATGGCGCCTTCGCAGCTTGGCCTGTTCACGAAGTCCACGCCCGACTTCGCGACCGCGAACATCGAATTCCATATCCAGCCGTTGTCGCTCGACCGTTTCGGCGAGCCGATGCACCCCTATCCGGCGATTACGATCAGCGTCTGCAACCTGAGGCCCGAGAGCCGCGGCTCGAGCCACGCTGCGAATCCCGATCCGCGCGCCGCGCCGGTCATCCAGCCGAACTATCTGTCCGCGCTGGCCGATCGGCGGGTCGCCGTCGACTCGATCCGGCTGACCCGACGCCTCGCCGCCGCGTCCGCGCTCGCCCGCTTTTCGCCGCGTGAGCTTATGCCCGGCGTAAGGTTCCAGTCGGACGATGACCTCATGCGGGCCGCCGGGGAAATCGGCACGACGATCTTCCACCCCGTCGGGACCGCGAAAATGGGAACGGCGCAGGATTCTCTGGCGGTGGTCGACGAGCGGCTGAAGGTTTACGGTCTTCAAGGCTTACGCATCGCCGACGCTTCGGTGATGCCGCGCATCACCTCCGGCAACACCGGGTCGCCGACCATGATGATCGCCGAGAAGGCGGCCGACATGATTCTCGCCGACGCGAAAGCCGCCTGATGCACGAGCAATCGCAAGCGCTGCTCGTGGACGGGCGCCAGTCGGAGACGGCGCTGACGATCGCGCGCGGTGTCCGGCGGCTCTTGCGCGCGCGCGGCTTCTCGAGCCTGACCGAACTCTCGCTGACCGACGGGCGGCGCGCCGACATCGCGGCGGTCAATCGCGACGGGGAAGTGCTGATCATCGAGGTCAAGTCATGCGCGGCGGACTTGCGCGCCGACCGCAAGTGGCGCGACTACGCCGCCAGCTGCGACCGGCTCTATTTTGCCATTTCGGAGCGAACGCCCGTCGACTTGATGCCGCTCGAAGCCGGCCTGATCGTCGCCGACCCGTTTGGCGCGGAGATCGTGCGGGAAGCCGAACTCAGGCGCATGGCGCCGGCCAGCCGCCGGGCGCTTCTGCTGCGCTTCGCCCAGGCCGCCGCGGACCGGCTGCACCGTCTGGCCGATCCGGGGGCGGGGGCCGAATAAGTGGGTCCCGCCAGAGCGACGAGAGAACGGCCCACAAAAAAAGGCCGCCCACCGGCGGCCTTCTGATTGCGGTCCTGTCTATCCGGGGATCAGATCGCGAGCGCCGACCGGTCTTTCGAGCTCCGTCGCACGGCGGCGTAGCCGAGCCCGGCGAAACCGAGCGCCAGCATGACCCAGGTCGCAGGCTCAGGGACCGAGCTCGACGCGGCGTTGGTCAGCGAAGCAGAGACCACATTCCCTGGTCCGCCAGCTTGGGTCAGGCTGAATATCATCGTGGCCGGAGTGCCACTAAAGACGCCACCCGTGACGGTGCCCGACAACTGGAAACCGATCTCATTCGTGCCACGATCAATCTCGTTGAGTGTAGTCAGAGTTTCGGTAAACGGGCCTGCGGTGCCCGTCCATGTTTTCACAATGGGCGTCGCAAGCGTGATGTCGAGGCCCGGTCCACTCAGAGCCCCATACGTTGCGGTCGTCGGCGTAATCGTGAGGGGATCCAAGAGGGCCAACCCGGACTTGTCGCCAGGGGCGACAAGTGACACGGCCCACGTCGAGCCGTCGAGGTCGAGCGCCGTCGACGCCCCCAAGCTTGCGCCTGTGTAGGTAATGCCAGTGCAGGTCGCCGGGCATATCGCAACTGCTGAGAAGTCGATTATGTTTACTGCCGCTTGCGCCGC
>DATGHB010000068.1:0-3414 GCA_035308265.1 Roseiarcus sp. | reverse complement strand
TACCGATGCCGACCGCACCGGCATGCTGCCCTTCGCTTTCGAGTCGGCCATGGGTTTCGAGCGTTATGTCGACTACGCGCTCGACGTGCCGATGTATTTCGTCAAACGCGGCGACCGCTACATTGACGCGGCGGGAGCGAGCTTTCGCGACCTGCTCGCGGGGCGGCTTGAGCAGGCGCCGGGCGAGCGCGCCACGATCGCCGATTGGGCGAACCACCTGTCGTCGATCTTCCCCGAGGTCAGGCTCAAGCGCTTCCTCGAAATGCGCGGCGCCGACGTCGGCCCGCCCGAGCGCATCGTCGCCCTCTCCGCCTTGATGGTGGGCCTCTATTACGATCCGGACGCGCTTTCGGCGGCCGAGGCGCTTACCCAGGGCTTGAGCGCCGAAGACCGGCAGAAGCTGCGCGACGATGTTCCGCTGCTCGGCCTCGCTGCCGAGGTCCGCGGCCGGAGCCTGCGCGCGATCGCCCTCGACATGCTGGCGATCGCCCATGCGGGCCTCAAGCGGCGCGCGCGGATGAACGGCAAGGGCGAGGACGAGACCGTCTACCTTCGCCCGCTCGAAGCGATCGCGGAAGAAGGCCGCGAACCGGCCCGCCACTGGATCGAGCTTTACGAGGGCGCCTGGGGCCGCTCGGTCGAGCTCGCATTCGACGAGGCTGTGTTCTAGCGGATGCGAACCTGGCCCCGCGCGGCCTCCCCTACGCGGGGCGCGGGCGGGGCTTCGACCAGAAGGAATAGCGCCGCCGCCGCGGCGTGATCGCCGGGCGTGGCGCTTGCGCGAAGCCGCCGGGCTTTTTCTGGCGAGGCTTCGCCAATTGCTACGTCCCGGAGACGGGAAGGCCGAGGCGCCTATGCGTTTTATGTCCGGCCTGATAAGGCATTCTTTGACGTAAAATTTTGGCTCACGCCAGCGCCATGCCGACGATTGGGCAAACCTCGCGCCAAAGCCGCCGCAGCCAGCCTGGGGCGGCAAGCCCGCGCCACCCACGGGAACGATCGCACTTGACGGCGCCGAAACGCGGGCCTGGATGGCTGGTTCATGGCGCAAGATGGGCCCTTGTCGCCAGCGTGGTCGCGATGGCGGCGGCAACCGGCGCGCGCGCGGACGTCTACCCAATCGATCTGGCTGGCGGGCAGGCTGCTGAGGACGACGCCGCAGCAAGCGTCATCCTGTTCCGGTTCGGCGGCGACGGCGGCCATCCCAACCTCGCCCTCGTCTTCGACCGGAAGGAGATGCCGGCGGCTCTGGTCGGAAATCCGTCGGCGCTCGCGGAGGCGATTGCTTTGGCTCCAGGAGCGGGCGGCGTCTCGCCCTATGACGCCTTCGGGGACGTCATTAGCGTTCCGCACTCCGCCGTCGCGTCGGCCTTTTACTTTCTGTCCCCCGAGGTCACCAGGCGGAGCAAGTTCGCCAATGCCGTATGGGCCATCAACGACTTCTTTGAGTCGTTCGACTTTTTGGGGTCGCCCGCGAGCTCCCGTCTCGCCTCCCCCCTCGCCGCTGACGCGGCCCAGGCGGTGCGGTCCGCAACGTCAAGGCTAACGTCGGCGGCGCCTGCTTTGGCGCCCCCGAGCCCTTCGAGCGACAAAGTCTGGAACAATTGGGGTTGTCTGTGGGACCAGTCTGTTTCCGATCCTTGGAAACAGCCTGCTTCAGGTCCTTGCTGACAAGGATTCACGAGCTCGCGCCGCCGCGGTCCCCGCCCTGATTATGGTCGGGAACGCCTTTTCGGCCAGTCGCCCACCGTCGCCTGGATCAGCGCCAGCGCCGCGACCGCGGCCGTATCCGCGCGCAGAATGCGCGGCCCAAGACTCAAACGAACGACGCGCGGAAGCGAGAGGATCAAAGCGCGCTCGTCGTCGGCGAAGCCGCCTTCCGGCCCGATCAGAAGACTGACGCCGTTCTCGGCCCGCGCCTCCGCAAGCCCGTCCAGCGAGCTCATCTCATCCGCCTCCTCGTCGCAGAACACCAGCAGCCGCTCGGCCGGCCAGCGCTTGAGCGCTTCGTCAAGCGGCTCGGCCGGCGCGATCTCCGGGATCCAGATCACCCCGCACTGTTCGCAGGCCTCGATCGCGTTTGACCGCAGGCGATCGAGGTTGACGCGCGCGACCTGGGTGTGGCGGGTCAGGACTGGCCGTAAAGCGCGCGCGCCCATCTCGACCGCCTTCTGCGCCATGTAGTCGAGCCGCGCGTGCTTGAGCGGCGCGAACAGGTACTCGACGTCCGGCGGCGCCTCCTGCGGCCTTGTTGGCGCGCCCACGATGAGCGACGCTTCCTTGCGCGACGCAGCCGCAAGGTTGGACGCAAATTCGCCGTCGCGGCCATTGAACAGAAGGACGCGCGCCCCCGCGCCGAGCCTGAGCACGTTGACGAGATAGTTCGTCCGTTGAGCATCGAGCTTGATTTCGGCGCTTGTGGCCAGGTCCTCGGAAACATAAAGGCGCGGCGTGCGAAAATCGGTTCGAGCCATGCGCTCCCCTTAGAGCATTCTGCGACGGGACCGAACCGCAGGTCGTCCCTTCTCCCCGCTGGCGGGGAGAAGGCTCGGATGAGGGGCCGAGAGGTAGGCCGCCGGCAGCGAATGACTCGCCCCTCACCCCAGCCCTCTCCCTGCAGGGAGAGGGGGTTCCGGCGCGGCGATTCCAGCCGAATGCAGAACGATTTAGCCCGCGCGGACGCGGGACGCCATAGCGCGCCGGCGGAGGGTAACAAATCCTGCTTGGCCGGCGAAATGCGGGTCCGAGCCGCGCTCCTGCTGCCGGCTCTCGCAAACGGGGAGACGTCATGACGGCTTTAAGAACGACGGCCCTATGCCTCGCTGCCACGCTCCTCTCCGCCCCACGCCCGGCGCTTGCCGCCGACGCGGCCCACCCGGCGGTGGTCGAACTGTTCCAGAGCCAGGGGTGCTCGTCCTGCCCGCCGGCGGAGGCCAATGTCGGGGCGATCGCCGGCCGGGCGGACGTGCTCGCGCTCGCCTTCGAGGTCGACTACTGGGACCGGCTTGGCTGGAAGGACACGTTCTCGAGCCGCGCCTGGACCGCGCGCCAGTTCGCCTATGCGAAGGCGATGGGCCACGCCGACAATGTCTACACGCCCCAGGTCATCGTGAACGGCCGGGCCGAGGGCGACGGCCTCGAGCCGGGCGCGCTCGCCTCCCTCATGAGCCGCGGCGACCGCGGCGCGGCCGGTCCGAGCGTCGCCTTCTCGGGCGGAACCCTGAACGTCGGGGCGGGGGCCGCGCCGGCCGGCGGGGCGGACGTCTGGCTCGCGCGCTATATTCCGCGCACGGTCGAGGTCTCGATCCCGCGCGGCGAGAACGCCGGCCACAAGCTGCCCTACACGCATGTCGTGCGCGAAATGGTCCTTCTCGGCCAATGGAATGGCGAAGCGGCGGCTTTCCCGCTCCCTGC
>DATGHB010000067.1:0-10270 GCA_035308265.1 Roseiarcus sp. | reverse complement strand
AGCGCGAGACGGCGCCGGCCCCGCTGGCGAAGATGAGCGGCGCCATCCCGACCACCATCGCCGCGGTCGTCATGAGAATGGGCCTCAGGCGCACCGCGGCCGCTTCCTCAATAGCAGCCCGGCGCGAAAGACCATGGCTCTCCTGCAGGCGATTGGCGAAATCGACCATGAGAATGCCGTGCTTGGAGATGAGGCCGATCAGGGTGACGAGGCCGATCTGCGAATAGATGTTGATGCTGGCG
Organism: Roseiarcus sp.; assembly: GCA_035308265.1. Classification (GTDB taxonomy): domain Bacteria; phylum Pseudomonadota; class Alphaproteobacteria; order Rhizobiales; family Beijerinckiaceae; genus Roseiarcus. The sequence continues at coordinate 10,028 of DATGHB010000067.1, read as the reverse complement.
AATCCAAGAACGCCGCCGATATTGAGCGGCAATAGCGCGCCAAACAGCGCCGTCGGCAGGGCGATCAGAATGATCAACGGGTCGCGGAAGCTCTCGTACTGCGCCGCCAGAACCAGATAGATGACGATCAGCGCGAACACGAACACATAGACCAGCGCGTTGCCTTCCTGCTCGAACTGGCGGGAATCGCCCTGGAAGTCATAAGAATAGCCTTCCGGGAAGATCTCCTTCGATTTCGCCTTGAGGTAGTCGAGCGCTTCGCCGAGCGTGCGGCCGGGGAACGGCACGCCCGAAAGGGTCGCGGAATTGAGCTGCTGGAAGCTGGTCAGCGCGTTGGGCTGCACCTCTTCCGAGATGGTCGCCACCGCCGACAGGGGCACAAGCTCGCCGTTCGTCGTGCGGACCTGGTAGCGCGTCAGCCAGCCGGGATCGAAACGGAACTCGCGCGGCGCCTGGGGGATGACCTGATAGCTGCGCCCGTAAAGGCTGAACAGATTGACGTAGTTGCCGCCCAGCATGGTCGCCAGCGCCGTGCCGACATCGGCCATGTTGACGCCGATCCGGTTGGCCTTGTCGGCGTCGACCTTGAGCACATATTGCGGCGTGTCGAATTTGAGGTCGACGTCGGTGAACAGGAACAGCCCGCTCTCACGCGCCGCCTGCTGCATCTTGAGCGCGACGTCGGCGAGGGTCGGGTAGTCGCCGGTGGTGCGGATCACGAACTGCATCGGCGCGCCGCCGGTCGACCCGGGCAGCGCCGGGGGCGAGAAGGCCTGCACCTGCGCCTGCGGCACCGCGGCGAATCTCGGTCCGAGCTCGGTCAGAACCTGCTTCTGGCTCTTGCTCCGCTCCTCCCAGGGTTTCAGGAGAAAGCCGACGAAGGCGTTACGGACGCTGGGGAAACCGTTGATGGTGAAGATGTGCGAGATCTCGGGAACGCTGCGCACTTCGGCGGCCAGGCGCCGCGTCGCCTGCTCAGTATAGTCGAGGTTGCCGACCTGAGGCGTCTTGACCAGCGAAAGGAGAAAACCCTGGTCCTCGTTCGGGGCGAGCTCGCGCGGGGTCGAGGCGTACATGACCGCGGCCAGAGCCAAGACGCCGACGAGGATGAGGATGGTGAGCGCGCGGAAGTTCAGCGTGCTGTGGAGGCGGCGCTTGTAGGCGCGCCGAAGAGCCAGGAATGCGCGGTCGAGGGTGCGGGCGAACCACCCCTCGCTCTTTTCATGGGTGAGCAGCTTCGAGCACATCATCGGCGACAGCGTCAGCGCGATGAAGCCCGAGACGACGACCGCGCCCGCGAGCGTGAAGGCGAATTCGCGAAAGAGAACCCCGGTCACGCCGGAGACGAAGCCGATCGGCGCATAAACCGCGGCGAGCGTGATGGTCATGGCGACGATCGGCAGCGCGATCTCGTGCGCGCCCCTCATCGCCGCATCGAACGGCGTCATGCCCTCCTCGATATGGCGGTGGATGTTTTCCACCACCACGATCGCATCGTCGACCACGAGGCCGATCGCCAGCACCAGCGCGAGCAGTGTGAGCAGGTTGATCGAATAGCCGAGCGCCATCAGCGCGATCATCACCCCGACCAGCGACAGCGGAATGGTCACGATCGGAATGAAGGTCGATCTCATGTTGCCGAGGAAGAGGAAAATCACCACGATCACGATCGCCGCGGCTTCGAACAGGGTCTTGGCGACCTCATAGATCGAGGCGCGGATGAAGGTGGTCGAATCGTAGGCGATCGTTCCCCTCAAACCCGCCGGCAACTGGGTCTGGATGCTCGGCATGATCGCCCGCACGCCGTCGATGACGCTGAGCGGATTGGCCTCCGGCGTGCCATAAATGCCGACGAACACCGCCTTGCGGCCGTCGAAAACCGACGAGGAATCGACGCTCTGGGGCCCGAGCTCGATCTTGGCGACGTCGCCGAGACGAACCAGCGCGTCGCCATGGGCCGCGATCACCAACTGCCCGAACGCCTTGGCGCTGTCGAGGGAGGTCAGCGCGTTGACGCTGATCTGGGTATAGTTCCCTTTGACCTCGCCCGCGGCGGTGGTGAAGTTGTTGGCGGCGAGCGCGGTCCGCACGTCGTTCGCGGTCACCCCGAGCGACGCCATCCGGGTCGGGTCGAGCCAGATGCGCATGGCGAAGGTCTGCCCGCCGAGGATCTGCGCGTTGGCGACCCCGTCGACGGTCTGCAGGCGCGGCTGGACGACGCGGGTCAGATAGTCGGTGATCTGGGACGCGGTCATCACCTCCGAGTTGAACGACAGGTACATGAGCGCATAGCCTTGCCCGGTCTGCTTGACCACCACCGGATCGTTGGCGTCGCGCGGCAATAGCCCGCGCACCTGATTGACCTTGGAAAGCGTGTCGGCCATCGCCCGGTCCGGGTTGGCGTCCAGACGCAGATTGAGGGTGATGGTCGAGGTGTTCTGCTGCGAGGTCGAGACCAGCGTGTCGATGCCCTCGGCGCTCGCCACCGCCTGCTCGATCGGGGTGGTGATGAACCCCTTGATCACGTCGGCGGCCGCGCCGGGATAGGTGGTGGTGATGGTGATCGTGGTGTTGGAGGTCTCGGGGAACTGACGCACCTGCAGCCTGAACGCCGCCATCCCGCCGACCAGGAGAATGAGCAGGCTGACCACGCTCGCCAGCACCGGCCGGCGGATGAAGAGATCGGTGAAGGCGTTCATCGGCGACCCGTCACGGCCGGGAGGTTTCGGCCGGGGCCGGAAGCGAGGCGGCCTCGTCCAGCGTGACCGGCATCGAGGCCTGCAGCTTGATCTGCCCGGCGGTCACCACGCGCTCGCCCTCCCGCAGGCCCTCGGTGATCGCAATCCTCTCCCCGCGCGCCGCGCCGACCCGCACGAAGCGCCGCTCGACGATGAGGCCGCTCATCCCGCCTTTCTCGCCGACGCCCCCTTCCGCGCGCGCATGCGGCGCCGCTTTGACGACAAAGACGTTGTCGCCGTAGAGGCTGTAGACGATCGCGGTGCGGGGAACGGTCACCACCGAGGCGGGCTCGCCCGTCGTGACCGTCAGATTGGCGAACATGCCGGGCAGAAGCTTGCGCGCCGGGTTGGCGAACACCGCGCGCGCCATGACGTTGCGCGAATCGGCGCTGACCCGCGCGTCGATCGCCTCGATCTTGCCATCGAAAGTGCGGCCGGGGATGGCGTCGACCGTCATGCCGACCGCCTGACCGACGGCTAGCGAGCGCAGCGCCTCCTCGGGAACGGGAAAGTCGGCGTAGATCGGGTCGAGCTGCTGGAGCGTGACCAGGGCCGTCCCGACCGCGACATATTGCCCGATATCGACATTGCGCAGGCCAAGCCTGCCGGCAAAGGGCGCCCTGATCTCCTTTTGCGCAATGACCGCGCGCGTCCGCTCGACCGTCGCCGCCGCCGAATCGCGCGTGGCGATCGCCGCGTCGACGGTCGATTGGGGGGTGTTGCCCTGGGCGAGGAGCGTCTTCTGGCGCGCGAGCGTCGTCTCGGCGTTCTTCAGCTGCGCGAGGCCGTTGGCGAGGTCGGCCTGCTCGACCGAATCGTCGATATTGATGAGCAGAGCGCCGGCCTCGACGTCGTCGCCAGACTCAAAATGCTTCGCCGTCACGACGCCCGCCGCCTGCGGCGCGATGATGACGCCCTGATAGGCGCGCAGCGTCCCGATCGCGGTCAGTTCGGGAGGCCATTTCTCGGCTCTCACCGCCTCGGCCGTCACCGCCGTGGGCCTGACCGCGAACGCCGCGGCCATGAATTTCTTGACCATCACCGGCTTGATCGCGAACTGGAAATAGGCGAGCCCCCCGGTCAGGGCGGCCAGCACAGCCAGCGTGACCACGAACACGAGCCCCCGCCGGGCGCCGAGCGGAAGGGCCCCGATCGCGAAGAAGAGCGCCAGGACCGCGGCGCCGGCGACAAACACGAGCGGGGGCAGGGAAACGTGAATGAGCCCGAACTGCGCTGCGGCCGCCACAGCCAGCAGGGCGAGCGCGAGCAGAATCAAGAGCCGGTTGGTCAGGCGGCGCATCGCTCCGTTCCGAGCTGGGCGGGGTTCGAGCGGGGCCTTTTGCAACATTTCGCCGAAGATTGAAACGAGGAGAACGAAGGCTTGCCTCGCGAGGGCCGGGCCAAAGCCACTCGCCACCGCGCGCCCGCGCCGTTATGCTTGGATTTATGGCCGCAAAGGGGCGGCCATGAATCGGGAGATTTGCGCCATGACCAAGACGCTCGCTCTGGTTGCGCTCGCGCTCGGCCTCGCCGGAGCGCCTGCGCTCGCCTATGCCGATGACGCCTGCGCGATGCAGGCCACGGACAAGAAGCTGGCGGGCGCCGCCAAGACCAGCTTCATGACCAAATGCGAAAAGACCGCGTGCGAATCGCAGGCCAAGGACAAGAACCTGCACGGCGCGGCAATGACCTCTTTCGTGAAGAAGTGCGTGAAAGACGCCACGGCGATGTAGGCGGCGGCTGGCCGGCGCCCGGGGCCCCTCGGGCGATCGGCGCGGCGGGCTTCATTCATTCAGCCTGCTGCCGCCAATGGCGGCAGCAGGCTCGATGTTTCTTCGATTTCGAGCAGCTTTCGCCAGCCTCGCTCTGGACCGCCGCGGCGTTGCGCCGGCCTCTATTCCTTGACCGCCCCGGTCAGGCTCGAGACATAGTACTCGACGAAGAACGAATACATGATCACCACCGGCAGCGAACCGAGCAGCGCCGCGGCCATCAGCGAGCCCCAGTGGTAGACGTCGCCTTCGACCAGTTCGGTGATGGCCCCGACCGGAACGGTCTTGTTCTCCGTCGACGAAATGAAGGTCAGCGCGTAGATGAACTCGTTCCATGACAGGGTGAAGGCGAAAATGCCGGCCGAGATCAGGCCGGGAACCGCGAGCGGCAAGGTGATCTTCCACAGGATCTGCAGCCGCGTCGCGCCGTCGATCAGCGCGCATTCCTCGAGTTCGTAGGGAATGGTGCGGAAATAGCCCATCAGCAGCCAGGTGCAGAACGGCACCAGGAAGGTCGGATAGGTCAGGATCAGCGCCCAGTCGCTGTCGAACAGGCCAAGCTTGAAGATGATCGCGGCGAGCGGGATGAACAGGATGCTCGGCGGCACCAGATAGGCGAGAAAGATGGCGAGCCCCACATAGCGCGCGCCGGAAAACCTGAGGCGCTCGATCGCATAGGCCGCGCAGACGCTGCAAAAGAGCGAAATCGCCGTCGACGCCACCGAAATCAGAATGGTGTTGATGAGCCAGGAGGGATAGCTCGTCTCGAAAAACAGCTTCTCGATGTGGGCAAGGGTCGGATGATGGACCCAGAAGGGATTGAAGCGCGCGTAGTCGTAGAGCTCCTCGTCCGGCTTGAAGGTCGTCGTCCCCATCCAGTAAAACGGAAACAAGAGGACGAACAGGAAGACGGCGAGCGGAAGATAGAGCGTGACCAGCCGGCGCGGCAGGCGCTCGAGGTAGTCCATGCCTTCGGAGGCGTCTCTGCTCGCCATCGTCAGTCTCGCGAGCCTTGCTGCCAGCGTCGCCGCTGCAATCCGAAATAGCTGAACAGAATCGCCCCGAGCAGGAACGGCACCATGGCGTCGGCGATCGCCGCGCCCTCGCCGAGGCGGCCTCCCGTGATGGCCCGCTCGTAGGACAGCGTCGCCATCAGATGGGTGGCGTTGATCGGGCCCCCGCGGGTGATGGCGTAAACAAGCTGGAAGTCGGTGAAGGTGAGCAGCACCGAGAAGGTCATGACGACGGCGATGATCGGCGACAGCATCGGCAGGGTGACAAAGCGGAAGCGCTGCCACGGACCCGCGCCGTCGAGGGTCGCGGCTTCATAGAGCGAGGGCGAGATCGTCTGCAGCCCGGCCAGCAGCGTTATCGCCACGAACGGGATGCCGCGCCAGACATTGGCGGCGATCAGCGACCAGCGCGCGTTCCAGGGCTGGCCGAGAAAATCGATGTAGTGGTGGATGAGGCCAAGTTTGATGAGCGACCAGGAGATGATCGAGAACTGCGGATCGTAGATCCACCAGAAAGCGATCGCCGAGAGCACCGTTGGCGTGACAAACGGCAGGAGCACGACAGCGCTAATGAGCGACTTCAGCGGCAGCCGGTGGTTGAGCAAAAGCGCCAGATAAAGACCCAGGCCGAATTTCAGGATGCTGGCCGCGACCGTATAGAGCGTCGTGTTGAACACGACGAGCCAGAATATCGAATCATGGGCGAGGGAAATGAAGTTTTTGAATCCGACGAAGCGTCCCGGCTTGCCGATCGTCGCGTCGGTCATGCCGAGCCAGAAACCCAGCCCAAGCGGATAGGCGAGAAAGACCAGCAGAAACGCCGCCGCCGGCGCAATCATGGCGAGGCCGAGAAAGTTGCGGTCGTCGAGCAGGCGAAACACGAGCCGCCGCCGCGCCGGCGCCGCGCGCGCCGTGCGCTGGACCGGCGTCAACGACGCCATGGGTCAAGCGCTCGAAGGTCGAGCGGCGTCAATCCAGCCCAGCGAATGCCCGCCTCCTTCTTTCATGATCCCGCTCGGCCTTCTTCGCCAGGGCCGCCGCCGTCGTTCGCGCGCAGCGGCGTCCGGCTCGGCGCGGCCATGCCCGGCTCGGCTCACGCGCTGTAGTATCGTTTAACCTGCTCGGCTGCAGCGCGCGCGGCGGCCTTGGGCGACTTGTTGCCCGTGCACGCCTCGGCGAACATGTCGACGACGACGAAGTCGCCCATGACGGCGGCCGACGCGGTTCCGAGGGAGCCGGAATAGCCGTCATCCAGCGCGTACTTCAGCACATCGCGGAACGGGGTCACCTTTGGATCGGCCGTCCAGGTCGGATTGTCGTCAGTGGCCGGCAGCGGCTGCGCCACATAGCCGTTCGACTGAGTTATCCAATAATCGACCTGCGGCTTTTCCCACATGAAGCGCAGATACTCGCGGACCGCGTTGGGATATTTGGTGTAGGCATACGCGTAGGTGTTGAGGATGTTCTGCTGCTCGGTGGGTTTCCCGACCGGGCCGATCGGCATGTTGGCGTGGTTCATATCGGCGGCGATCGCCCTGATCGCCGGATCGGGCGAGTTCTTGGCGACGGTGTAGATCGATATGCCGTTCAGCGTCAGACCGATCTGGTCGGCGAGAAAGGCCTTGTTGTTGCTCGGATCGAGCCAGGACAACACGCCATCGATGAAAGTCGCGTAGAGCTGCTTGGCGTATTCGAGGGCCGCGACCGTCTCGGGCGAATCGATCGCGACATTGTTGTTGTCATCGACCGTCTTGCCGCCGAACGCCCACAAGCACCATTGCGTCCAGCCGTTGGCGTCGCCGGTGGCGTGGCCGAGGGCGAAGCCGGGAGGCTTGCCAGCCTTCTTGTAGGCCTGACACAATTTGAGAAAACCGGCGGTGTCCTTGGGGAACTCATCGAAGCCGGCGGCCCGCATCGTGCTGATGCGATAGTTCATGCAGCCGCCCGTCGCGCCCTGCGGGAGTGCGATCCAGCGCTTGCCGTGCATGCCATATTTGCGCGCGATCGGATACCAGCCGCCGTATTTGGCGCCGAGATATTCGGCGACGTCGGTGAGGTCGATCAGCTTTTCGGGGAACTTGAACGGGTCGTCGAGGGTGCCCATGATGATGTCGGGTCCGGCGCCGACATTGGCGGCGACCGCCGATTTCGGCCGGATGTCGTCCCAGCTTTCGGCCTCGACGCGCACTTTGACGCCGCTCTGCTCGCTGAATTTCTTGGTGTTCTCGACAAAGCTGTCAAATTCCGCCTGGATGAACTGCTTCCAGCGCAAAACCCGGATCGAGGCGCCTTTTTCCGGCGCGGGACCGTTCCAGGCGGGCGCCGCGCGCGCGACGCCGCCCGGCATCAGCAAAAGCCCCGCCGCGCCGCCGCCGGACTGCAGGACCCGTCGCCTGGTGATGTCGGCCATGTTGTCCTCCCTTGGCTCGCGCAGCGAACGAAGTCGCGTCCCGTTCTTCCGATCGACCTTACACCGGGCCGCGACGCGGCGCCAAGGCGTAGCGCCAGCCGCGATTCCAGCCGCGGTCTGCGCGGGCGAGCCGTGCGAAGCCGCCATCGAACGCTGGCGCCGGAATGCGGCGCAGGGCCGGCCAGCACGGCGCGGTCCCGCGCTTGACGGCTGGCGGCCGCGCCTGTGAGATTGGGTCGCGCGGAAGGGAGGAGACATGCCGGCGTCGGACGGGCGATCCTCATGAGGCTGGGCGAAGCGCCGGACAGGAGCCTGCTCGATCCGATCGAGACCGCCTCCCGCGACGAGATCGCCGCTCTGCAGACGCGCCGGCTGGCGGCGACTCTGCGCCGCGTTTACGACGCAGTGCCGGCGATGCGCTTGAAGTTCGAGAAGCACGGCGTCCATCCCGACGATTTCCGCAACCTCGCGGATCTCGCGCGCTTTCCCTTCACCGCCAAGGCCGATCTCAGGGCCAACTATCCGTTCGGCCTTTTCGCCGTGCCGAAAGATGACCTCGCGCGCGTTCACGCTTCATCCGGCACCACCGGCAAGCCGACCGTCGTCGGTTACACCCGCAACGATCTCGCGATGTGGAGCGAGGTGATGGGGCGGACGATCCGCGCCGCCGGCGGCCGCAAGGGCATGACGGCCCACAACGCCTATGGCTATGGCCTGTTCACCGGCGGGCTCGGCTATCACTATGGCGCCGAGCGGCTGGGCTGCGCGATCGTGCCGGTCTCAGGCGGCATGACCGAAAGACAGGTTCAGCTCATCGATGATTTTAAGCCCGACATCCTCATGTCGACCCCGTCTTACGCCCTGTGCATCGCCGACGCGTTCCGCGACCAGGGACTCGACCCGCGCCGCTCATCGCTGAAACTCGGCTCTTTCGGCGCCGAACCCTGGACCAACGCGATGCGCGACGAGCTGGAAGACGCTTTCGCCATGCACGCGCTCGACAGCTATGGCCTGTCCGAAGTGATCGGGCCGGGCGTCGCCGGCGAATGCGTGGAGACCAAGGACGGCCTGCACATCTGGGAGGATCATTTCTATCCCGAGATCGTCGATCCCGTCACCGGCGACGTGCTGGGAGACGGCGCGTTCGGCGAGATCGTCTTCACCTCGCTCACCAAGGAAGCGATGCCGGTAATCCGCTACCGGACCGGCGACCTTACTCGGCTATTGCCCGGCACAGCGCGCCCGATGCGACGGATGGAAAAAGTCTCAGGCCGAACCGACGACATGATGATCGTGCGGGGCGTCAATGTGTTCCCGACCCAGATCGAGGAGCTGATCCTCGGCGTGCCCAGCCTTTCCCCGCACTATCAGCTCATTCTGAGCCGCGAAGGCCGGCTCGACGAACTCGAGGTTCAGGTCGAGGCGCGATCGCCGTCCGATCTGGATGGGGCGCGCGCGCATGCGACGGGCGACCTCGCGCATGCGATGAAGGCGCGCATCGGTATTAGCGCGAAAGTGAGCGTGCTGAAGCCCGGCGAGATCGAACGGTCGCTCGGCAAGGCGAGGCGCGTCATCGACAAGAGGCCCAGGGCATGACCTCAGCGATGGAACCCGCTCTCGCTTCGATGCGCGCCGCCGGCCTGGCCGAACAGGAGGCCCAGCAATGGTCCGCGGCGTTGCCCGCCGGAACCGGCGCGTATGAGCAGGACGCGCGCGACCACGGCGCCTTCTGGCGCCGCTCGGCGGCTCTCCTGCAGGCGCTGCCGCCAAAGCCGCGGCGAAACGAGGCGGAACAGGGCGCCGCGGCGGCTCTGCTGTCCGCCGGCCGCGCCGCTCGCGAATCCTTTCTCGCCGCCCATGTCGATGAGGTCTACGACCTCCTGACCGAGCGCCGCTCCGTCTTCCGCCGCCTCGACGACCTCGTTTACCAGGCGGCGACGCTCGTTCCGGGACTGGTCCCCACCCGGGAGGAGGTTGAAGCCGAGGCGGCTCATCCGCAGCGCGACAAGGACGGGGTCGAGATCGACCAGGGCCTGTTCCTCGCCCACGTGCTGGCGCGACCGCGCGCGGGCGAGCATCTCTGCCACGCGATGCT
>DATGHB010000066.1:0-2700 GCA_035308265.1 Roseiarcus sp. | reverse complement strand
GTGCAGGCGTTCGTCGACGCGGTCGCGACGCCGCGACTGGCCCGCTTCGTGTCAGGCCCGGCGATCGCCACCACGATGGAGGTCGACGTCCCGCCGCTCGCCGCCGCGCCGGGCTCGGCGGCCGAGCGGCTCGCGCTGAGGCTTACCCGCTCGAACCAGACGATCGCGGTCTCGTTCGCCACAGAATCTGGACATTTCCAGGCGGCCGGCCTGCCGACCATCGTGTGCGGGCCGGGTTCGATCGACCAGGCGCACAAGCCCGACGAATTCATCGACGAGGCGCAGCTCATCGCCTGCCTCGATTTCCTCGAGCGTCTCGCCGACGACTTGTCGCGCTAGAGCAGATTGCAATTCCGTGGAATCGGCCGTTGTAGACGCAGTCGCCGACCGCGCCCACAGCCGACGCTGATCGACAGAAAAGTGTTTCACGTGAAACACTTACGGAGGATTCCGATCAGGGATGATTTTTGCGGGAACAGGGAGAATTATGCTTGGAGTGCGCCCTGAAACTGAGACAGGATAAAGAGGGACATGGCTTCCGAGGAGGAACCATGGGAATCAAAGGGGCTCGGGTTTATTCGAACGCGTTGAAGCAGGGGATTGTGTGGCGTCTGGAGGGGGGCGAGCGTGTGGCCGCGGTCGCCGAGGAGGCGGGGATCGATCCCAAGCTGCTGTACGACTGGTGGGCTCTGTACCGGCGGATGGGGATAGCGGGGCTGAGCCGCCAGCGGGGGCGGCGGGCGGTGTGGAATGGAGGGGCGGCGCCGGCGGGCTTGCCGTCCGACGATCCGTCGCCCTCGGGCGCCGGCCCGTCCGCCGCCAAGCCCGCCGACCGGCTCGAGCAAGCCAAGGCGCGCATTGCCGAACTCGAGCGCCTGGTCGGCCAGCAGCAGGCGGATCTGCATTTTTTTCGCGAAGCCTTGCGGCTCTGGGACGCGGCCAGCCCCGACAGCGGCGCGCCCACCTCTACGCGGTCGTCCAAACGATGATCGCCGCCGGGCCGCAAGGCTTTCGCAAAGACGACGCCAACGTGGAGCGGCTGTGCCGATTGGGCGGCGTGTCGCGCGCCGGCTACTATCGGCATTTCGGACCCCATCCGCCCAAGCGCGACGACGCCGACTTGCGCGATCTCATTCAAAGGATGGCGCTCGACAATCGCCATTACGGCTACCGCCGGATCGCCCACGAGCTCAGGCGCCAAGGCCTGATCGTCAACGCCAAGCGGGTGCGCCGACTGACGCGCGAGGACAACCTGTTGAGCCAGCGCGCCGCGCCCTTCGCGCCGACCACCACCATGAGCCGACACGACTTCCCCATCGTCCCCAACCTGACGCGCGGCCTCGTTCCCACCGGGGTCGACCAGATCTGGATCGCCGACATCACCTACGTGCGGCTCTCCGAGGGCTTCGTCTATCTGGCGGCGATCCTCGACGCCTTTTCGCGCAAGGTCGTCGGCTGGGCGATCGCCGACCATCTCGGGGCGAGCCTGGCGATCGAGGCTCTCGACATGGCGCTCGCCGCCCGCAACCCGCCGCCGATGAGCCTCATCCACCACTCCGACCAAGGCGTGCAGTACGCCTGCAACGCATACCAGAAGCGCCTCGAAACCCGTAACATCGCCGCCAGCATGAGCCGGGTCGGCAATCCTTACGACAACGCCAAGGCGGAAAGCTTCATGAAGACCCTGAAAAGCGAGGAGGTCGACGCCAAAACCTACCTCGACCTCGACGACGCCCGCCGTCAGATCGGCGCCTTCATCGAAACCGTCTACAACACCGAGCGCCTCCACTCGGCGCTCGGCTACAAACCCCCGGTCGAATTCGAAGCCGAAATCCGCCGGGATAACCGCAACCACCCAAACCAGGACCAAGCCTTGTCCCTCAATTAGCCGTGTCTCACATACGGGGCGCAGTTCATTTGCCCGAACAGGGGTCTTTCTTGGCCTGAACAGGGAGTTTTTTTCGCATGAACAGGAAAGTTCACGTCGGGCCTCCGCCGTGCGGAGCGCCCCGCCCCTCCCCAGGCCGCGACAGCGCCGCGCGGTTCAGGGCGGTGATCGAGAGGAAGCCGCCGATCCACGACCCCACCGCGGCGAACAGCACATAGACCCAGTTCGACGTATAGCTGATCACCGCAAACGCCGCGAGCAAGTACCAGACGCTGCTCCACGACGCCGCCGCAACCCGGCGCCGGGCCGCGACCGCCGCGGTGAATTGCACATAGACCGCGTCGGTAAAGGCTGTTGTGAGAACGACTCCCCCCGCGATCAGCGGATCGATGCTCGGCAGATTCATGGGTTCCCCCGCTTCGGTTTGGGCGGCGCGGGCGCGACCGCGCCATCGGCAAGCCCCGTTCACCGCATCGGTTCGGCGTAGCGCATCTTGACCGCGCTGTCCGACGAGCGCCAGCTTGGCTGCGACCGAGGCGCCGTCGCCGGCGGACTTAGGTTTACCGCGCCGGCGCGGGGGCGCACGCCATGGACGCGGGGTCGCTGTTGAAAAACATGACCCAGAGCAAGGCGGCGCCAAAAACGAACAAAACGCCGCTCAAAGACAAAAATGCAAACCGGTGGAAATTCGTTCTGGCGAAGCTGTCGAACCTGTTCAGTCGTTGCAGGTCCAAGGCGCCAAGTTTCTTCGTTATTTGTTCGGTGGCCGCCGGGCCGGCGTATTTGCTTTTTTCTTCCAACCTTTTCTGCGC